>NZ_JAHUTG010000022.1:0-90750 GCF_020889545.1 Rhodococcus sp. I2R | reverse complement strand
TCGCCGCCGCGCTCAACGATCGGCCTCGGAAGACACTCGGGTGGAGAACACCAGCGGAAGTGCTTGCAGAGCAGTTATACTCGGTCCCACGACGCGGTGTTGCGACGACGGGTTGAATCCGCCTAGTCACCAACGCTATTTGTGCGGTGACCGACGAGAATTTTCCTTCCCGCACCATCTCACTCAACAACACCTGCTCAGCGTGGTTTCGGTCGCGAAGGCATGTCGGAGGTACTCGCTACAGTCCAGACCATGACGGAACGGCAGCTCAGCGATGACGCGAACACGATTGCAGCTGCCTTGTCAGGTGGTGCGGCGGTATTCCCGGATCTGCAGCCTGAGGTCGCCGCTCGGATCGAGCGGTCGATGGCGGCATCTCGTTCTGCCGGAACTCACCGCGCGTATGCCTCGGCGTGGAGTCGATTCGAGACCTGGTGCGCGACCACCGGGCATATTCCGCTGCCGGCGCACCCTGCCACGGTTGCGGCCTATCTCGTGACCGCAGCCGACACGCTTACCATCGACGGTACGCGGGCGTACGCACCGCCGACGCTGGGCAAATGGATTGCGGCGATCACCGACCGCCACCGCGCTACCGGTCACGACAGCCCGTGCGGCCACGAAATGGTGCGCGCCACCCTCGCCGGGATCCGAAGGGATTACGCGTCAGCGGGGGAGCGGCCCCGCAACCCGCGCGCACCGCTGCTGACCTCAGACATCACCACGATCGTCGATCACGCCCGTCGCAGTGCGACCGGGTGGGCGTCGGAGGTGCTCGAACGCCGGGACTCCGCGCTGCTGCTGATGGGCTACACCGGTGCGTTTCGGCGCGGCGAACTCGTGACCCTCGAATGCCGCGACGTCCGCCGCGACCGCCTCGATGGCGCACACGTCCGGATCCGGAAGTCCAAGACCGACCAGGACGGTTCGGGAACTGTAAAAGCGCTACCGTTCACCGACCGCCACGAGTCATGCCCGGTGTGCGCGTGGGTGCGATGGCTGCAGATCGTCGCCGCGTTCGACGCCGGCGGTAGGGTCGCCGTCATCCGGTTACTCTCGCGCGCAGTAGCATTCGACTCCCACATCTGCCGAGGCACCCTGTCTGTCGCGGAGAAACGGTCGCCGCTGTTCCGGTCTGTTCGCAAGAACGGCAACCTCTCTGCGACGCCGTTGTCGGGAGCTGCGGTACACGCGACGATCCGCCGCCGCGCTACTCACGCTGGCTACGACCCCGACACCGTCGCCCAGCTCGGCGGCCATTCCCTGCGTGCAGGATTCGTCACCCAAGCCTTCCGTAACGGCGCCGATGCACACGCGATCATGCGGCAGACCGAGCACACCACACCCGGCATGGTCGAGATCTACGCCCGCGAGAACGCGCCGCTGATCGGCAACGCAGTCAAGGACCTCGGTTTATGACCACCAGCCTCAACAGGACAACCGGTGAGACGACAATGCCGGTGGCAGAAACTGACCACGACGTCGCCCGTCCGATATGCACCCTGAAAGCATCTGTGCCGGAGCGGGATCGGCACACCTGGTCTCTGTTCGAGGACTGGTGCACCGCCCAGGACGAATCGGCTCTACCGGCCGCACCGGGCTCACTGGCGCACTTCCTTCGAGCTCACCCCGCAGCGCCCGCGACCCAATACCGCCGTATCGCGGTCATCGACGCCGCTCACGGCCGGCACGCCCTACCGCCTCCGGGGCGCGCAGAGACCGTTCGTGCTGCTCTCGACGCAGCCCGCACGGCGCGCCTGCGCGATCTCACTGCCCTCATCGGAGGCATCATCGCGCGCCTACCCGAATCCGGCTGGCCATCAGCACTGTTCGCGCGCAGAGACGCTCTGATCCTCACTCTTGCCTCGGCAGGTCTGCCGTACGTGCAGATCGCAGCCCTACGGGTATGCGATGTCACCCCGTCGAGCGGAGAGATCGATGCTCTTCGAGTCAAGACACCCGAAGACGTTCACGTCACCACCTCGCAGGAACTCGTCAGAGCTGCTGTGTTCCCGACGACTGTCTTTCGACGCTGGTGCGAGGTGCTGGGCCACCACGAGCGTTATCCGAGCACCCGAATGCTCGCCGAGTCCATCGAAGCGGTGGACGGCGGCGCCGATCTCGCCGAATACGACCGGCATCTCGAACCAGGCAGTGACCAGCCACTGTTGACTCCGATCGACCGGTGGGGCCATACCCCGCTGGTAGCGACCCCGCTCACCGCGCGGGCGATAGCCGACATCGTTCGAATGCATCTGAACGGTCGAGCGCCAACCCACCGACAACCCCGTGCGCGGACACAGCACCCAGAAGCGGACATTGCAGCGGAGCCTGCGTCGGCTATCGAACTCGACCCCGGTTACTACGAACGCGGAACACGTGCACGCAGACATGCTCACGACTTTCTCGGTGACGTCGATTCCGCCCTCGCCGACGTCGAAAGTCGCGCGGACAGTTTGCTGGAAGATCTTCTCGAGTTCCTCGAATCGGAGGAGGCCCGAGCGTGAACCGTTGTCGCGAGTGAGGAGCAGCTTCTGCGGCAAAGTTCCCCAGCTCCGCGAAGAAAGGCAATGGCTACCGACTGGCGCATTCCGGGTACCGAGAACACATGGAATTGCTCTCCGCCGCCGCAAACCGCGGGCGTTCTCGGTGTTCGGTAGTTGTCAGCTGCCGGTCTCTCGTCGCAGCTGCCGTTCGATCCGACGCTGTCCCTCGGCCCTTGCGCGACACTGACGCGTACGCAGGCGGCGATGCTACTACGTCTTTACCACCCGCGGACCCGGGCCGACCGCCGCATGGTCACCTATTGGCGCGCCCCGACATGGAAGATCTCGAACACGCCGCTGCCGATCAGAGGTGACGCGGGGGTATGCGGTTACACCCGCGAGCAGTCCTCGATGGAGGGACGTCTACGCGGCGACGTGTCAGTAGTCGTCATCGGAATCGTTCGGTGTCGTCGCCGAACGCACTCGTCGGATGTGCAGTCGGCGTGAGAGCCGGATGGCGGGTCGGATGAGTAGTTCGATACTGCCTGCGAGGAAGAGCCACGTTCCCGCCGTGGTCGTCGATTCGCCGAAGAACAGGATGCTGCCGATGATGAACCACACTGCGATGAGGATGTCGTTGACGATGCTGACCACTTCCCAGCGTTGGCGGATCACCAACTCCTCTCCTCCTATCGTCACGGTCAACGGGTCGGTCATGAGATGCCCTTCTGGATTCGGGTGCAATTGTCGGCCGGTACTAACCCCAGTCGTCGTGGCGTCCGCACGGAGGGCGGGGTGTCGATTCCGCAGTGTGACATCTGTGCGTGACGCGATTCAGGCTTTCGCGCTGATCGCCGACGTGGCCTCGTCGATGTGCTTGCAAACCGTGTCGACGTCGATCGGGTGCGCGTCGCCGCCACCGAATGCACTACGCAGAGCCGTCAGTTGTCGCACCACCGCGAGGCGGATCTCTTCGTGGATCGTGGCAGTTCCGATCCGTCGGGCGAGGTCGACGGCTGCGATCACTGCAGGCGGGTTACCAAGTCCGTACTGGCGGATGGCGTCGAATACCTGGTCGATCAATTCGGGAACAGAGGGGCGCGCGATCGTCAGACGATAGTGCCCATCCGCGTCGTTACGACCGAGCAGTAAAGCAGGCCGCATTGCGAGCGGCACCATGCCCAAGGCGAGCTCGGCGAGCGCGTTGCGGGCCGTATACGGGTCGTTGGTGCTCGGCGACATCGCCCGAACGGCCATCTCGGTGAGCTGCTGAACCGCGAATTCGATGTCCTGATTCGGCGTACGCGTATCACCCAGAACCACCGCGCCACGGATCTGCTTCGCCATGGCGTCGCTGGCATTGCCGGTCACAGATGCAATACGTTCTCCTTCGATCACGTGACTCCCAGCGCGCACGTGCATCTCCACCACGCTCCCCGCCTTACGTGCTGCGACGATCAACGCCTTCTCGTCGACCCCCACGACGAACCCCGACGCATCGGAGCCGACGGCGAGAGCTGTCGCGGGCAGTGTTCGTGCCCCGGTGGCCTCGTCTGGGAGTTCCTTCGGATACAGCGCGTCGGTGACGGCGACGAGCTCGCCGCGTACCCGTGCCGACAAAGTGGACACCTGAATGGAATCGGCGATGTGATGGATGAAGTAAACCAGGACAGCGACGTCGACCACCGCGAGAAGGACGGCGACATTGACGGCGATGTCGGGGACGAAGGTCGCCGCGTCGGTGTCCGAGCGAATCGATCGCAGCACCATCAGGCTGTACAGGAACGTGGATCCGAAGATACCGAGTACGAACTGATTTCCCCTATCCGACATGAAATTACGAACCAACCGGGGCCCGTACGTCGAACTCGCCGTCGCAAGAACCGAAATCGTAATCGAGAACGACGTCGCAGCCACTGCGAGCATCGACCCGCCGATCGCGCCGAGGATGTCACGACTGCCACTGGCCCCCACCCGATACAGAAGAAATCCCCAAGAACCAAGCGCCGTGCCGTCGAGGTATCGATCCAGCATCACCAACGTTTGCGCCACTATCAACGCGGCGACACCGAGCAGCGCGGGCAGAAACCAGAACGAATCCCGGGCACGCAGTATCCGGGTTTTGAAAGAAGTCATCTATTGTCCGTCGGTTCGTAGTTCGCCCTCAGCACGCGTGTTCGCAGTGGGGCGACGATAACCGATTCGACTATTCGCGAGACCCCACGCGGTCAGGTTTGGACCACCTGCGATCTCGGTATCCTCATGGACATGAGTGTCTCTTTCACACGTTTGTCGTTGTTGACCTGCGTTGCAGCACTGTCGGTAGCGCTCGTCGGATGTGGTGACAACGAAGACAACGACCTGGACTCAAGCAACCGCGGCGGCGACGGTGTTGCAGGCGAAACATCCATCGAAAACGCTTTCATCATCCCGGCGTATCTGGGATCGTGCGTTTTACAGGTGGACGCGCCTGCACCGCTTACGTTCACTGTAACGAACAACAACGAACTCGAAACCGAAAGACTGCTAGACATATCGACCCCCGCAGCCGAAACGGTGACCCTCACGGGACCGGATGGGGGACTTGAAATCGCGCCGCAGGCACGCGTAGCCGTCGGCCAGCCCGTCGAGAACATCAACCAACCCGACGCACCCGATCAGCCCTACCTGGCCGTTCTAGAAGGTCTGACCGACGATGTGGAGCCCGGCAAGAGCGTCCCTGTCACCTTCACCTTCGCGCGGGCGGGCGAACTCACCTTCAATGTAGGCGTCGACGCCTGCCCGACACAGGTGAACTGACCTTATGTCCGGCTAGCAAACCCGGACTCCGTGGGCGAATTAGAACTGACAAATGTGTGCCGCAGTGACCGGGTTGCCACTGAGCAGGGTCGCGAGTGCAGTGCATTGCTGACATCGTGCAGTCGTCTTCTGAAACCGACACTTGAGCAGTGCTCCAGCAGGCTCAACAAGTGTTCGTAAGACCTGTACGGAGTTAGTCGCATTGAGGGTACCTCTAACGTACGATTGAGACATGAAGATCGGTTACGCACGCGTGAGCACTGACCGCCAGGACCTCACGGCGCAAATCAACGAGCTGAAGTCCCTCGGCGTCGATCCCAAGAACATCTACAGCGACCCCGGATTCACTGGGATCAACCGACAGCGGCCCGGGCTCGCCCAGGCGCTAGCCGCTGCCAGCCACCCCGGTGCAGAGTTCGTCGTCACCAAGCTCGACCGGCTGGCCCGCTCGATCCGTGACGCCAAGGTCATCGCCGACCAGCTCGTCGCCAGCGGCGCGGTCCTGCAGATCGGTCGCAGCGCCTACGACCCCGGTGACGCGATGGGCAAGATGATGTTCAACATCATGGCGACCTTCGCCGAGTTCGAGGCCGACCTCATCCGCCAGCGCACCAAGGAGGGCATGGCCGTGGCGAAGGCGCGCGGCCGGCTCAAGGGTAAGAAGCCCAAGCTGCCGCCCAACCAGGAGAAGCGACTGGTCGAACTGCACGCCACGGGCGAGCACACCATCACGGATCTGGCCGCCGACTTCGGCGTCAGCCGGGCCACCGTGCACCGCGCCGTCGCACGGGCGGGAGCGACCGCATGACGCCCCGATCGTGCGACATGTGCGGGCGGTCGGCATCCGAGGTCCGGCTCAGTCGAGAGCATGTCCTGCCGCAGTCGTTGCGCGACACTGTCGAGGAATCGCGCGACCACACCTATACCGAGGGGACCGGTCCACAGATCGCCTCCCTCACGTACGACGAGGACAGCCGCCCAACCAGCCTCATGGACGTCGCCGTCCGCACCGTCTGCACCGAGTGCAACAACGGCTGGATGAGCGCACTGGAGGTGTGCGCCAATCCGATCCTGCGACGGCTCATCGACGGCGCTGACTTGCTTACCGCCGACGAGGTCGACACCGTCCGACTGTGGGCCGCCAAGACAGCCGCGGTGATCGAGATGGCCGCTCGCGGCCAGGATGCCCCGCCGGTAGCCGAGGCCGACCGCGCGGCCATTCGCCGAGGTGAGGTCCCCGACGCCTGGGTCATCACCGTGACCAGGCTTGACCCGAGCTGGCGCCACCACGTGCACCGCGGATACGTGCCGATACCGCTGCGCCGCGTGGTCGATGGCAACGAGACCGTCGAGCGGTACCACTTCACCACCATCGAGATCGGCCAGATGCTCCTCACCGTCACCGGTGGCCCTCCCGACAGTGACGTCAGCCACGACCTGTGCCTGCTCGCCGTGCAGCACCTCTGGCGGGTGGTCCCGGCCTTCGTGCCGATCTTCCCTGGCGAGCCGGTCGAGCTGCTGACCTGGCACCTTCCGAGCACCGAAACCCTCAAGGAATTGGGCCGTCGATTCGCACGGATGCTCCTGCAGGAGGACGGGTAGAAAGGCGATTGCCATCCCCGACAGGCACCCCGATGACCGTCATGGTCGTCGGGATGTTCTGTTTCCACGAGAGCAGCGACGGCACCGCCGCCGCCTGGTCGCCTCCTTGATCCCGATCAAGGAGACTTCATGCGATCCGCATACCTGCATCAGTTGTTCCAGGTCCACGACGTCCCGGGCGTCGGTCGGACGTGGGCCGTGAAAAAGGACAACGACGGCTACATCACGCTCGATTCGTTCCTTAATTGGTGCGGAGCCAACGGTTTCGAGTTGATCAGCTTCACCGTTGAAAGCCAGTCGCGCGCGATTCCGTCATGTAAGCGGGGTTTCAGAACTCAACGCCGTCGTCCGCAAGAGCGATCTTCAAGAAACGCATCGAGTAGCACTCCGCCGCAACGCATTCCCACCGCCGCCGACCCGAAGGAGCACCATGACTATCACCATTACAGACCCGTGGATCGAGCGTCAGATCACCGCCGGCCACCTGTCACCCGGAGCTCGCGGACTCACTCGCAACGACGCGGTACACCAGTACAACCAGGCGAACGCATTGACCCCGAACGACGCCGACTTCATCCACACGCCTGGTCAGGCCCAAACCATCGTGCACGAATTACTCGCGTTGATCGGCATCGTCGTCGACCCAACCACACGCATCATGCTCACCGACGCCACCGTCGGCCCTTGGTGCGGTGCACATTGTGTCAACGTCGGCCAGCTTGAATTCGCCATAGAACAGGATCACCGAGTTCGCTCGCCTTTCGATGCGGATGGCGCGGGCCGCGACGGCCGCAGATATCTAGGCGCACGCGCGCGCAGAGCTCGCGCGGCTGACAGCCCCGACGAGAGGTTCTTTCAGGTCTGTTGACCGTGCACGCTCGGGGTGTATTCGTCGCGTGTGAGACTGCGACCCAATGTGATCAGCAGGTGTCGGGTGATCTGTGGGGCTTGTGACTCGATCGACTCCAGGATGAAAGCGTCACTGGTGGTGTCCGTGTTGAACAACGCTTTCGCGCGACGCGGACGGCCGGCGTCATCGCACATTTCGGACCCTGGTAGCAGTTCCTGTCGCGTGAGTTCCTCTCAGCGTTGTCTCACAATGGTTTACGTGGATCTGGTCGTGTCGGGCGTGAAGTGCATCGGAACACCGTGGTTCGTGTGTCGAACGATGAGGTCTGTCGGGACCGCGGTCACGTCTACACGCGGCCCCGACAGAAGTCGTGTCTAAAACAACGACGCGACGAGACCGCCGTCGAGGACGAGGCTGCTGCCTGTGCACCACGATGACTCCGATGAGGCGAAGAAGGCGACGGCTGCGGCGACTTCTTCGGGCGTTCCGTAGCGTCCCTGTTTGGATGCAATGAGGTCGTCGAACCCGCCGGCGGGCAGCCCCAATGCCGTCTCGAAGTGCGGACGGGCCGTGGTGACCAGTTCGGTGTCGATGAATCCGGGCAGTACCGCGTTGACGCGAACTCCGTGATCACGAAACTCGACGGCTGCAGTTTCGGTCAGATTCTTCACCGCGGCCTTGCTCGCGGCGTAAGGCGCTATCAGGGCGGACCCCGCGGTCGCGGTGATCGAGCTGATGGTGACGATCGTCCCGCCTCCGGACGCGGCAATCGCAGGGGCCGCGTATCGGATGGTGAGGAAGACTCCGTCGAGATCGACCGCCGTGATCTTGCGCCAGTCGGCGTACGACATTTCCGCGATGGGCTGTACCGCGCCGACACCGGCGTTGGGGACCGCAATGTGTAGCGCACCGAAGCGGTCCACGGTCTGTTCCACCAGTGAACGAACTTGGTCTTCCTCGGTGACATCCGCCGCGATCGCGACGGCCCCCTCGATCGAGTCGGCAACGTATTGTGCTGCGGAGTAGTCGATGTCGGAGATCACGACTGTAGCGCCGTCCGAGCTCAGTCGGCGCGCGATGGCGGCCCCGAGACCGGCACCTGCGCCGGTGACCAGTGCTATGCGGTCCTCGAGCGAGTGGTGAATTGGCATCAGAATCGTTTCCTTTACTGTTCTCGAGGGCAGGATCAGATCAGTGAGGCGGTCAGGCCGCCGTCGAGGACGTAGTGGCTTCCGGTGACCCAGCTTGCGCGGTCGGAGGCGAGAAAGCAGGCGACTTCGGCGATGTCCTGCGCGGTGCCGAGTCGGCCCTGCTGTGCGGCAACGAGATCGGCGAAGGGGACCGCAGTCGCAGCCTCGAACTCGGGTCTCAGCCGGTCGACCATGGTGGTATCGGCGAATCCAGGGCAGACTGCATTCACACGAATGCCCACGCTGCGGAGTTCGACAGCGGCGACTCGGGTCAGCTGAATGAGGGCTGCTTTGGACGCACAATACGAGCCTAGTAGCGGGCTACCTCCTATTCCGGCGATCGACGGGATGTTGACGATATTGCCTGCGCTACGGGAGAGGGCTGGGACGGCCGCTTTGGTCGCGACGAATGGACCACGCACGTTCACAGCGAAGATTCGGTCGAAGCTCTCGGTGGTTTGTTCGGCCAGTGGTGCCGCGATCTCGATGCCGGCATTGTTGACCAGAACATCGATTCCGCCGAGCAGTTCCTCGGCTGTGTTGACGGCATTGACGACCTCGTCTTCGTTCGTCACATCGCAATTCGACACTCCGGTCGCGCCTATCTCGTCGGCAGTGCGACGAGCGGCATCTCCGTCCAGGTCACTGATCACCACTCGCGCACCGCGGCTGATGGCGAGTTCTGCTATTCCTCTTCCGATGCCAGCTGCTGATCCGGTGATGAAAAATCGCTTGCCGTCGAGTTCACTCATGTCGCTCTTTTCCAGTAATCGTTGTCGTGGTGGGTGTGGGTGACGCGCAGGTCGATATAGAGCACTCGCCCAGCCCACCACCTGGGAGGACAGAGGTAGGTTCGAGAATGCCCTTTTGCCCATTCGGTTCGAGCGTTCTGCGGCTCGGAGAATCGGTGGACTTGGCTGCCCCGCTCAGTCTTTCGAATTATGTTAGCCAGCAACGGGTTACGCCTCTTCAAGCACCGAGGGGTCGAGTGTGTTGGTCCAGGGCTTCGTTGATCCGGTACTTGTCGGCGTTTCGGTGCAGGTCCGATCCCCTCGCTAGTGCTGTGATTCAAGACACTAGTGATCCCCGCCATAGGGCGATACGGCCCGCGAGGCCAGATTTTTCGGACTCCGTTGTCTCCGGAGCACAACGACCCGGGGCTTGCCGGTGGTGCCGTGCACAGGGCCGGCTTGAGCGTGAATGCACCGATCGGGCCGTGAACATGATCGAGTCGTAGAAGCGAAATGCCCTGTCGTGGTCGGACAATTGACCTTGTCTAGGGAAAGATTCGGCCACTACGAAGGGCGCATGGACACTCATCCGCTACACCAACGCGATCTACGACGACACCGCCGAGCAGTGGGTCTCGGTCGCCGAGGTCGCCGAGATACCGTTCACCGCGTTCGCCTCCCAGAAGAAAGCCCACCACGTTCGAGGCAGGTTGTGGATGTAGGTGGATGCGCAGGGAGTGGCAATTCTTCAGCCGCGGACGATTATGGCCTTGTAATACCGCCCCACAATCAGCGCCGCGATAGTGACGGGTGGTTGAAGCGAGCCGAGTAGGAGCCTCACATTCAGCGAGCTGAAAACGCGCCTGGCAATTCTCTGCGCCCGGGCGAGAAACCCGCTCTGGGCTTGCTGATATCGCCACGATAGCTGCCGGGCGGTCCTTCGAGCATGAATGGTCGAGGCAGTTCGCGTGCCTTCGTGGTAAACCCGCAAGTACCGATTCCCAGGTAGACGTCGGGCGCGTATTGCCTCACCTCGTCGACCATGTGGATCGTTGCGCACAGCGAATGATAAGCGCGGTAGATCAGGCAGAAGGTCGGCTTGCCGTCATAGCGTGAGGGCGCAATCTGCGTGAGCATCGGGTACCGCTGGACCACTGAACCGAATTGTGTGAACGTGTTGTAACCCCGCCCGCTGACTGCGTCGATCGGACGAAATGCTTTGCTCAACCACGGAATCGCCGGGTTGTGCACCGCGACGTAGCCGCCCACGACCGCGGTGATAGACGGCTGCCGCAGCAGGGTGGCGCGGAACTCGCCTTCCATCGCGGCTACCGACGGCGCTTCGAGGGTCGTGAATATGTCCATCAACTCCGAGGTGGTAGCGCTGGACAGGACGGCTGCGGGGTCAGTCATTTCAGGCTCCTTGCAGATCGGGTGTAGGGCGCGCGAGGCATGTGCGGTTGGATCCGTCGTGTTTGGCGCGGCACAGGGCTTCGTCGGCGTCGGTTCAACACCCCAGTCAGAGGGTCGGTCACGGAGTCCGAAAGATAGACCCTGTTCGATTTCAAGACTGCAGTCGAGAACGTCGACAGCGATATGACAGCACTGTTGACGACGAGGATGTCCACCGCGACTCGTTTCTCTCGGTGCCTACCCACGAGATATCTCTCGTGTCATCGCTCTCTTCCACGATTGACTGCTGTGGATATCGTCGGAGACGAGCGCGGCAACATCGGCGGTGCCGGAGGCCAGCGGACGAGATTGAAGCACAGGTGAATCCAGCCGCCGCAGCGACAGCGGGACCTGCTCGATGCTGTGTGCCGAGTTCTGTTGCCGGTCGGTGGTGCCCAGGAGGAATGCGTGCCGCGGGGCGAGACGGCGGATGGGCAGCTGCGCGGGGGTGTGCTGCACGGGGATGTGCTGCTCGGGGGGGAACAGTTGATCGTCAGGAGCAGTCGATCAGGGTGATCGAAAGTTCGTCTGTCGGCGATCGCGACGAACAGTCGACTGTTGGCCTGGGCCCGGGTGGCCAGGCGCGTCATGATTCTACGAATTCGCTGATGACACTGCGTCTGGTCGGAAGAGACGACCAAGGACGCCTCGGGCAGGCGTGCGCGGGTCTGCGTAGCGTCGACTTCGAGAGCGTTCCAGGTGGAATCGTCGTCGAAACAGGTTCGCACGAGCCACAGTTCGGAACCGTTCGAGCCGTCGAACATGGTGATCCAATCCGGGGCGATGGGTGCGGTAACTTGGGCTGTCAGGCAGCGGCTCGGCGGATCTTGGCGGCTGCGCGTTGCGCCACCCCTGTATCGAAGTACGACGAATTCGAGTCTCGTACTCGGCTGTAGTTGTGATTGGTGTGTCAGTGCTTGAACGGGTTGAGGGTTTTGCCCAGGTGATATCCGATGCGGGTCGGAACCGGCTTGATGGCGGCCGCAGACACCTTGTTCACGACCCCGGGTACACATACCGGCTTTCCGTCGTTGACGGCGCGCCAGCCCGCCCGGACAACATCTTCGGAGCTTTGCCACATGAACGAGGGGAGTGCCGATGTGGCATCTCGGGTTCCCATGACGTCATGAAACTCGCTACGCGTGAAGCCCGGGCAGAGCGCGGTGACATTGATCCCGTAGGGGCGCAACTCCATGTCGAGTGCTTGCGAGACGTTCAGGACGTAGGACTTGATCCCGGTGTAGAGCAGGCTCTCTGCCGGCGGCATGAACGCAGCCAACGAAGACAGGTTGACGATCCGTCCGTATCGCCGTTCTTTCATTCCGGGAACCACGAGGTGCGCGAGTTCGGTGACGGCGGTGATCATCACCTGTATCTCGGCGGCAAGATCTTCGAACGGAGCGTCCGCGAACGTCGAGTTGCCGGACATACCCGCGTTGTTGATGAGGATGTCGACGTCGATGCCGAGGGATTGCGTTCGTTTCAGGATCGCCTGAGGAGCGTCTCTGTCGGCGAGGTCGGCGACCTGCACGTCGCAGCGCACGCCATGGCGGTTCGTGAGTTCGCCGGCGAGCGCGGTGAGGCGTTCTTCTCGGCGTGCCACGAGAACGAGGTTGTGACCCTCTGCGGCGAGGTGGTGTGCGAATGCTGCGCCTATTCCAGCTGAGGCGCCAGTGATCAACGCTGTTCGTCCGGTGTTCGACATGTCACGGCCTCCAGTCTCTTGAACGTTCCTCAAGAACGATAGCAGGGTCTTGATGACCATTCAAGATATGGTGTCGAACATGCCCAGGAACCGCGGATTGCACGACAGGGACGCCAAGCGTGCGGATATCGTCGGTGTCGCTCGTGAGATGTTCGTCTCCGACGGCTTCGAACGCACGTCGATCAGTCGTTTGGCCAAAGCTGTAGGAATCACCCCCAACACGTTGTACTGGTATTTCAAGGACAAAGACGACATCTTGGTCGCCGTTCTGGCCTTGATCGCCGCCGAGGACGCGACGGACTATGCCGCAGTGGCCGATCGCCCCCTCGGTGAACGATTGGCCTGGCTCGTGGATCGCCTACAGCGGGTCGGGCCATTGGTGTCCACAGTCCACGACCGCGCAGCCAAGTCGGCGGTTATAGACGAGTGGCACAACGGATTTCACGCCTTCGCCGAATCGCTCTTCACTGCGGATGTGGCGGCGTCGGGGCTGTCCGGGCAGGCCGCCGACGCCATGATCCGCATCGGCACATTCGTCGTCGAGGGTCTGCTCACTCACGCACCGTCACCCGAAGCCTCACGAGCGGTGATCGACGAACTTGTCCACGCCGTATCTCATCGGGCGCCTTCCGGTGACGCCCACGGCTCATCGAGTCATATGTAGCTGGTACAGCATGCACACTCGTCGCACTTAACACTGCCGAGCTGGGTACTGGCGCCCGTACAACCCCAGGCTGACCGGATGGTCCGAGAATGTGGGTGACTTCGGGGTCCTGCCCGACGCGACCGGACGGACTACCGGTTGGGTCGGGTCGGTGTGGTGTGTCCGGCGTTCTTCAGCGCAGCGGGTGTCCATTTCGGCCAGCTTGCGGGCCCGATGAGCGTGCCGTGGGTAAATCTTGCACACGGGCGGAACGGGATCTGTGCGCTGCCGTTGTCGTATACGTCGACCACGTCGGCGAAGCCGACTGCGGTGCCGAGAAGGGCCCATACGCGTTCGTAGCGGGCTCGGATCTTCTCTTCGGGTACAGCGTGTCCACCGCGGCGGACACGTTCGGTGACGCGCTGCACCGTGAGTTCGACGGGAACAATGATGATGTGCAGATGTACGAGGTAGCCGGCACCGACGGCGTCGGAGACTAGCTTCACTTTGCTCGGGTGCGAGAACACGGTTTCGGTGATGAAGGAACGCTGCTGGGCGATCCGTTCCCTGCGTTGGGTTTCGGCGATCCGTGCAGCCTCGTAGGCGTGTTCGGTCTGCGCGTCGGGCCAGCGTTCGAGGGCTATTTCGTCGGCGTTGATGAATGGCAGTCCGGTGGCCGGAATCAGCACATCGCGCGCGTAGGTGGATTTACCTGCACCGTTGGATCCAGCAAGGAGATGCAGTAATGGCATCAGCCGTGAGCGGGATGAACGATGAGGTTGCCGTCCTCGTCGACTTCCGAGTACGACTCACCTGCGGCTGCGAACTGCTCGGCATAGTTCTGCTGGCTTCGAAGCGACGTGGCGCGATCGGCCCATTCTTCTCGGATGATTGCCTGCTCTTGTTCGCTGAGCGCATCATAGGAACCAGTGCCTGTGAGGACCTCTGTGATCGCTCGGTGATTCACTCGCGGCGACATTTCGATCTCGCGCCCGATTCGTGCCCAGTGTGCAATCTGCTGCGGCACCGTACGCGAGGTGGTGAGCGTCGCCGCAGCGGCAGAGTCGTACACGTCGGCGGGTAGACGAGTCGGTTGACTGGTTCTGGTCATGTTCTAGATTGTAGCACCGTGCTACATACTTGATGTGTGTGTCCCCGCGATGGTGACAAGCTGTGGCCACTCCTGTCAAAGCCAAACTCAACGGAAATTGGACTTTCGCTGCACTATCGACGACGCGCCATATCGAAACATCAAAGCCCAGCGCGTTTGAATTTCGTTGAAAGTTAGATGAGTCTATGAAGACACCTGCACCCCCGCCAGCGTTCACTGACCTGTTGGCCACGCTGCGCGAAGACATGGACAGGTTCATGACAGTCATGACGTCGGGGGAGGATCTCGATGGCCGCGACTAATTGGATTGGGGCAAACTCCGCTACAAGACCCCGCCAAACAGGCACCATCGAAGTTGAGGGTTTGCTCAAAATACTTGAAGCCGAGTCGATTTAAACGCGAGACGGAGGGCGGGTTGGCGCAGGCGTTGGTCCCCTCAGCTCGCCGAGAGCTGACGCCACGTCCGCACCAGATTGCTGAATTCCTTGATCTGCACCAGTACATGGTCGCGAGCGGCGGTCTCGGCGGCACCCGCATCGCCGCTGGAGATAGCGTCGGCGATGGTCCTGTGTTCGGCCATCGAGCGCCGCATCCTGTCGGGAACTCGCAGCTGTAATCGCCGGTACGGCTGGAGAACTCGCTTCAGTGCATGTGCCTGTTGCCTGAGGTAGTCGTTTCCGCAGGAGTCGTTGATGATGCCGTGGAAGCGTGCATTGGCGTAGTAGTAGGCGTCTGCATCTCCACTGATCGCGTGTTCCTCGCACTCCTGAAGCGCGAGGTCGAGTTCGGCCAAGGCCTCGCGTTCGATGCGGCCGGCCGCGAGTCGCGCCGCCATCCCTTCCAGCTCGGCCATGACCTCGAATCGTTCGGCCACTTCCGAAATGCCCAGCTCGGTGACGTACGTGCCCTGTTTCGGGCGGATCTGCACCAAACCGGAGCGCTCGAGCGCTTGCAATGCCTCGCGAATCGGGGTGCGGGAGCAGCCGAACTCCTTCTCCAGCTGAGCTGGATCCAGGCGTTCACCAGGCCGGTAGTGGCCGTCTACAACGGCGTTCTCCAGCGCGTCCCGCACTCGCTGAGACTCGGGAACTCGAATCATGTGTGCCTCCTCCGCCAAGATTATCCGACGCAGGGGGTGGTGTGGCTCACATCTATCCGCTAGGGTCGCTGTTATATATATCACCAACGCATATGTATATGGCATGGCTCACGCATCCGGGAGTCACAGTCACAGCCCCACGAAAGGGTTCGACATGGGATCCGAAGACGGTCGATCGCTGAACAGGCTGCTCGCCGCGTGCGAAATTCTGATGGGTGATGTGGGTGAGGCATCCATACGCGCTGTCGCGACCAGGGCGCTGAGTGCATATGCAGACCTCGACGACTCCGGCAAGTTGAGCTTCTTCGAACACGTCACCTCGGTCTACGGCATCGATGACGACAGGGTCCGGTCCGCGTTCCATCGGTGGGAAAGCGCGCGCAGCAACGCAGCCGACGCCGACGCCGGTGAGGAGGTGATCGAACTGTTCAGCGCCGTCGAACCCGCCCGTCAGCAGTTGCTTCGCCGCATCAACCACGCGCCCGGCGCAACTCTCGCCTTGGTCGAGATGCGCGCGGACTTGCGCCGACTGATGCGCGGCCACCCTGGCCTGCGGCCCCTCGATCACGACTTCCACCATCTGCTGACGTCTTGGTTCAACCGTGGATTTCTTCGGATGACGGAGGTCACCTGGGACTCGCCTCCCGAGCTGCACCGGTATTTGCTGCATTACGAAACGGTCCACCCGATGGCGACCGAAACCGAGCTTCGTCGGCGGCTGCAACCCGCAGACCGACGCGTCTACGCGTTCTTCCATCCTGCGACGGGAGACGTCCCCTTGATCTTCGTCGAGGTCGCTCTCGTTCGCGGCACCCCCAGCCGGATCGGTCCGCTGCTGGAGCCGGGCGAGGAACTCGATCCGTCGATGGCGGACACGGCCGCGCTCTACTCGATCAACAACGCGCTCGACGGGCTGGCCGGCGTCTCGTTCGGGAGTTTGCTGATCAAGCAGGTCATCGAACAGGTGAGTCAGCAGCTTCCGCATCTGCGTGAGTTCGTAACGCTCTCACCGATTCCGGGGTTTCGCGGCTGGCTCGACGTCAAGGCGACCGGCGACGCAGAGCTGCGTTCGCTCGTCGAGCAGCTCGATGCCATCCAAGGTTCGGCGCTGCAGGATCCGGCGCAGCTCGACGACGACCGCATCGAAGAGCTTCGGAGCATGTTGTTTCCAGCCTTGCTCACCTATTTGACCGTCGAACGACGTGCCGATGGCCGCCCGGTCGACGCTGTGGCCCGCTTCCATCTGGGAAACGGGGCGAGGGCCTGGCGACTGAACTGGCCGGCCAACCCGTCCCCGCAGGCATGGCGCCAGTCCTACGGAGCCATGGTCAATTACCAGTACGAACCGGACCAGCTCGAACACCGTCACGAGGATTTCGTCCGACGTCGCAACGTCGCAGTCGGTGGGCCGCTCGAGATGCTCGCAGACGCCCTCACCGAAATCCAAGCACTCACCGACTCAGATACCCCCACCGACAAGAGAGAGATACCACCGATGACACATGACACAACCATCTACCGACTGTTCACCGAACAGGTGCGGCTCCGGCCGGACGCACCGCTGTTCGAACTACCCGACGGACGCTCGATCAGCTACCGCGACACCGCCGACATTGTCCATCGGATCGCTGCCCGCCTGCGCGCCGACGGCGTCGAGCCGGGAGACCGAGTTGCGATGCAGGTGCCGAAGTCGCCCGAGGCTATTGCGTTGTACCTGGCGACACTTCAGATCGGCGGAGTCTTTCTCCCGCTGAACACCGCGTACACCGGCGCGGAAATGCGGTACTTCCTCGGCGACGCGCAACCGCGGGTCCTCGTCTGCGCGCCCGATCGGCACAGTGGGTACGCCGAATATCAGGACGACCTCGTCCTCGAGACCCTCGGGGAGTCCGCAGACGGCACGCTACTGAGTGGGGAGGACCGGGACACGCATGTCGTCGAGGCCGCGGCCGCCGATCCTGCTGCAATCCTGTACACCTCCGGCACCACAGGGCGCTCGAAGGGAGCGGTGCTCACCCACGGCAACCTGGCCTCCAACTGCGAGGCATTGCTCGATGCCTGGCAGTTTACCGCCGCCGACAAGCTGATTCACGCCCTGCCGATATTCCACATCCACGGACTGTTCGTCGCGGCGAACATGACGCTGGCGGCCGGTGCCTCCATGCATTTCCTGCCCAAGTTCGACGCCGAGGCGATCATCGACCTGCTTCCGCAGGCCACCGTACTGATGGGCGTGCCCACCTTCTACACCCGGATGGCGAAGAGCGAGAGGCTCACACCGGAGCTCTGCGCGTCGATGCGGTTGTTCGTGTCGGGGTCCGCGCCACTGCTGGCCAGCGACCACGAGGCCTTCGCCGCTCGCACCGGCCACGCCATCCTCGAGCGCTACGGCATGACCGAAACCGGTATGAACAGCACCAACCCGTACGACGGTGGACCGCGCAAGCCGGGAACCGTGGGTAAACCACTGGCCGGCACGGAGATCCGGATCGTCGACCGTGAGACCGGGAATGTGCTGCCCGACGGCGGTGTCGGAATCGTGGAAGTTCGCGGTGCCAATGTCTTCACCGGGTACTGGCAGATGCCGGAGAAGACGGCCTCGGAGTTTCGTTCGGACGGCTTCTTCATCACCGGCGACCTCGGCCTCATCGACGACGACGGCTACCTCTGCATCGTCGGACGAGACAAGGACCTGGTGATCTCGGGGGGATACAACATCTACCCCAAGGAGATCGAGGAACTGCTCGACAGCCATCCCATGGTGCTCGAGTCCGCTGTCATCGGCGTGCCGCACCCCGAGTTCGGTGAAACCGTCGTCGCCTTGGTCGTTCCGAGTCCCGGTGAGCTGCCGCAGGACCGCGAATTGATGGACCATATCGCCGGTGATCTCGCCCGTTTCAAACACCCACGCGCGGTGCGCGTAGTCGACGCCTTGCCGCGCAATGTCATGGGCAAGGTGCAAAAGGCGGAACTTCGCAAGAGCTACGCCGGTCTGTTCGACGGCGTAGACGCCTAAATCCCTTCTCATCCTCAGGAGTACATGATGGTTCTCTATGGAGTGGCAGCGCTGGCGCTCTGCATGTTGTCCGGCACTATCGTCGGCGAACTGCTCGGCGTGACGCTGGGTGTGGACGCCAACGTCGGCGGAGTCGGATTCGCGATGATCATGTTGATCTTCGCCACCGACTGGTTGCGCCGAAAAGGCAAGTTTCCGAAAGCAAGTGAGCAGGGAATCCTGTTCTGGAGTGCGATGTACATTCCGATCGTGGTCGCGATGGCATCCATCCAAAACGTCGCGGCGGCGATCACTGGCGGGCCGATGGCGCTCCTGGCAGGACTCGGAGCACTGGCCGCAGGTGCCGCACTGGTTCCGTTGCTGGCGCGGATCGGCGAACGTGCCGAACCGTTGCCTCCGATGACCGAAGAAGAAATGCAGGAGGCCTGAGATGGAACTGTTCACTTCAGTCTTCGAGAAGAACAGCCTGCTGCTGGCCTTCGTGGTGGTCGGAGCCTTGATGTTGCTGTCGGGCTGGATGTCCAAGACGCTGACGCGGGGCAGACTGCACGGCTCCGCCATTGCGATCATTCTCGGCCTCGCACTGGCCTATTGGGGCGGTGTGTCGACCGGCGGAGACAATGGGCTGGCCGATATCGCTATATTCTCCGGGCTGGCGTTGATGGGCGGCTCGATGCTCCGCGATCTGGCCATCGTGTCCACCGCCTACGGCGTCGACCTGCAGGAGATCAAGCGGGCCGGCGTGACGGGCGTGCTGTCGATCGTGTTGGGCGTGACGGTGTCCTTCGTCGTCGGTGCGGCCATCGCCGCAGCGTTCGGCTACCGGGACGCGGCGTCCTTGGTGACCATCGGTGCCGGTGCTGCGACCTACATCGTGGGTCCGGTGACAGGAACGGCGGTGGGTGCGAGCTCAGAGGTGATCGCGCTGTCCGTGGCTGCAGGTTTGGTGAAGTCGGTCTTCGTGATGGTCGGTACCCCGATGATCGCGCGACTGATCGGTCTGAACAACCCGAAATCGGCGATGGCGTACGGCGGGCTCATGGGAACCACATCCGGTGTGGCCGGCGGACTCGCAGCCACCGACAAGCGTCTGGTGCCCTACGGTGCCATGACCGCAACCTTCTACACCGGAGTCGGCTGCCTGCTCGGCCCGTCCCTGTTCTATGTGGTGATGAGGGCAGTCGTAGGCGGGTGAGGTCAGGCTGGTTTGAGCACCGAGGGGCCGAGGAACTCGCACACTTGCAGGGCCAATGCCAGGTCCAGTTTGTCGGTGCTCACGGTGTGCTGGTCCAGCGCCTTGTTGATCCGATACTTCACGGTGTTGCGGTGCAGATTGAGATATTGAGCCGCGCGCAGATGGCTTTCATCGTGCGAGAAGTATGCGTTCAGGGTCAGCCGTAGCACGGCAGCGCCGGGTGTGTCTTCGGCCAGTACCCCGAGTCTCTCCCACACCCATGCGCGGGTCGAGTCGAGATTCTCGGCGAGCAAGGACACAATCGCAACGCCCTTGTCGCCGAACCCCACGACGGAGCGGGTGGGGGTACCCGGGACGGTCGCGACCGAGTACGCCGCACGGGCCTGCTCGTGCGAGCGACGAAACCCCCCAATTCCATGTGCAGGTAGCCCTGCGGCGAGCCTGGTCGATTCGTCGAGGTCCAGTACCGCAGACAATTCCGTGGTGTCGAGTGCGGACGTTCGCGAGCCGAGCGGAATCCATGCCCACACTGTCCGTCGGTCGATCGCGGTGATGATCGGTGGCCCATCGGACTTGACGAAAGAAGCCGTGCGGCGGGCAATTGCATCTATCGAGCCGAGGGTGGTTGTCGCGTCGGGTGCGCTGTTCCATACGACGAGCGCCAGGTGGTTCTGATCGAGCCGATATCGGGTCTGATTCTCGAACGCCGTGGAGCTTTCGCCCTTGTCAGCCAGCAGTGCGTGAATTGTGGAGGAATGCACGTTGCCCTGGGCGCCGATCCACCGCCTACGTTCGTTCTCGTAGGCATCGAAGACGAACAGGGTTATCCAGTCGATGTAGTTGTAGATGACATCGGAAATATGTTCCAGGACAGGAAGGTCGAGGCTGACATCCAGTTCGAGTTTGTGTATTTCAGCGAAACACTGGCGCATCATCTCGTTCTGCCCCATGTGGTAGGCCCGCACCAGTGAATTCGACGGGACATCCCGCTGGGCAAGGCGCAGGGCGTACTCGACCGCAGCTGTCGTGGGCTGCAGATGGTCGACGGGGATGTCGTTGGCCAGTACATGAATGATGGTGGATATGTTCCCGTGTACGGACGCTTCGAGCAGTTCGACCAGGACCGGATCTTCGTCGAGCTGGTCGATGTCGTGCGCGAGAAGGCTGGTCATGGAGCGCACGATCTCGGTTTCGCGGGCCGCCAACGACCGAGCGATGCCGGCGACAGCGACAAGGACGTCGTCGGCCGCTGTTTCCGGTACATTGGCCAGTCGTCGACGTGCCACGGCTCGGCGGTCCTGGGGACCTGGGCTTGTCATCGAAAGGCCCCTGCGGACTTCTGCAGGTATCGCAGCGCGGATTCGGCGGCGTTGAAGCCGCACATGCCGTGTGCGCCGGCTCCAGGTGGGCTCGACGCCGAGCAGAGATAGACCCCGGGGATGCCGATACTGTATGGATCGAGGGCAATTCGGGGTCTGAGTACCACCTGCAGCTCGGTGTTCGCACCTCCGATTATGTCGCCGCCGAGGTAGTTGGGATTGGACTTTTGCAGATCCGCTGGTGATGTCACGGCCGTTGCGACGATGATGTCGCGGAAGCCCGGTGCGAATCGCTCGATCTGGGCTGTTACGGCTTCGGTTGCATCCCCCGTGTACCCGTTGGGCACATGCGCGTAGGCATACAGCGGATTGATCGTTCCCGCGGACCGCGTCGGGTCGGCTACATACTGCTGACCGACCAGAACGAACGGGTGCGACGGCATTCTTCCCTGAGTCACGTCCTTCTCGTTTGCCGCGATCTCTTCGAACGATCCACCGAGGTGAACGGTGCCGGCACGGGCACATTCGGAGTTGGTCCACGGAACATCACCGTCGATCGCGAAGTCGACCTTGAAGGCTGCCGGCGCCCGTCGAAACTTCCTGTAGGCCTTTGCAACACGACTCGGTACGGCGTCGCCGTAGATACCCAGCGCGGCACCGGGTGAGGTATCGAGAAGAACGATATCGGACTGTGGGATGTCGGAGGCTGTGCGAACGGTGACTCCGGTGTCGATCTTGCCGCCCCAGTCGAGCAGCATCGAGGCCAGCGACTGTGAGATCGATTGCGAACCGCCCTCTGCCACCGGCCACCCGTAGCGATGCCCGGATGCGGTCAGCATCAGCCCGACGGCCGAGGTGGCGGGCCGGTCCAGCCGGTAGTACGCGTGCGCGGCAACGCCCCCGAACAGGGCCTTCGCCTTCTCGGTCCGCCACCACCGCGCAGCCACCGTCGCCGGCAGTAGGGCTCGAGGGCCGAAAGCTACGAGAGGCAAAGGGTGCCGGGGCACGTTTGCGATGGGTCGCATGAGGTCTGCCGCGAGGACGTCGTAATTACGAGCGATGTCTCCGAACATCGCTTTCCAGCGACGCCCGTCGGGGCCGAGGCCCTCGGCGGTGTCATCGATCGAGCGATGAATGAGCCCGGCGTCACCACCGTCGAGGGGATGTGCGCAATCGACGTCGGCCCATTTCCAGTTGAGGCCGTAGCGTTCGAGGTCGAGAGTGGCGAGGTACGGAGACCCTATGCCCATCGGGTGAAACGCTGAACACAGGTCGTGGATCACGCCCGGTACCGTCAGCTCGCCGCTGCGCGTTCCACCACCGATCGTGTCGGCTGCCTCGAGCACCTGAACGTCCACGCCTGCGCGGGCGAGGCGTACCGCGGCAGCGAGCCCGTTGGGCCCGCTGCCGACGACGACGGCTGTGCTCATACTCGATTCCCGCGCTGCGACGTGGGTGCGACAACGGATTCTCCGGACTCGGTTGCGGTGGTGTCGCGCATCTTCGGTTCCTCCACGGTGCCAGGGTCGGTCGCGGCGCGGTTGGCGTCGATGTCCAGCGTCCATGTTACGTTCACCGGGATCGGGCCGTTCGGCAACCAAGGCTGCTCGTTGATGGCATCGGCAACCTTGTACGTACCGCGTTCGATGACGCCCAGTGCGGCGTCTATGACCTGGTACTCCTGGTAGTTCTTGTGAATCGGTTGCGATTCGATCCACACCACCAGGAACTCGCCCGGAGCGAAGTTGCATCGGCGCTGAATTGCTGCGATGAGCTTGTCGTCGTGCAGATGTCCGTCTCCGAAGTTGAACGCGACGATCGAATTGCACGAGAATTCGCCCTCGCGCAGGGTGTAGGTAT
This sequence comes from Rhodococcus sp. I2R, assembly GCF_020889545.1. Classification (NCBI taxonomy): domain Bacteria; kingdom Bacillati; phylum Actinomycetota; class Actinomycetes; order Mycobacteriales; family Nocardiaceae; genus Rhodococcus; species Rhodococcus sp. I2R. The sequence continues at coordinate 67,692 of NZ_JAHUTG010000022.1, read as the reverse complement.
CGATGTCGTCCCCGAGGTGATTCATCATCAGCGAGAACAGGGCACGTCCCTGGCTGTGCAGCGAACGCCAGCCGAGGAGCTGGTGCATCACCACATCGGCGACCTCGGGTGGATAGCTCGCCAGGAGCTGCGTGCGAGTGTTCTGGCTGGGACGCTTGATGAACTGATCGAGCTTCTCCTCGCAGCCAGGGGCGAATGCCCATGTCGCAGAAGCCCAGTTTCCGGCGTACTGCCGCATCGACGGAAGGAAGGAGACCAGATCGGGTCGAAGATTTCCGAGGATGGGGAAGAACACCAGAGCGGCAACGATGAGTGCGAGCAATGCGGGGGAGGAGAAGTCCCACACGGCGTAGCCGTCGGCGTTGGGGAACCCGAGGAACAGGAACACCGAAGCGAATGCGAAGAGCAGGTTCCACTCGAGCGGAACGGCAAGCGGGAAGGTGGAGGTGATGAACAGGTGGAATGCCACCATCAGTCCGACACCGGCCAGCGCAACAACAGCATTGGTGGTGAAGAGCAGCACGAGAGGCGTTGCGACCTCGACCAGAGTTCCGAGGACGTGCCCGACGCCGCCGGCGACCTTGGATGGGCGAAGGTCATGGGGGAAGTTGCGGTAGTGGGCTCGCTTGAGCGCCTTCGACGAAATCCACGGCGTGTTCGACAGCATCGGCGGGATCACCATGGAGAAGTGGTGGCCGAGCTTGGAGATTCCGGCACCGACCCACACGGTCACGATGAGCAGTTTGAGGGCGATGATCATATCGACGAAGGGTAAAAATCCGAAGAACACCACCGCCGGGAAATACTGTTCGCCGCGGGCCGCGATGAAGATGACCTTGTCTCGCAGGCCGATCACCACCAGCAATGCCGCGAGCGAGATCATCAACGCCGGACGTACCAGACCGTTGTTGTCCGCGATAGCGGCGTCGATCGAACTCGTGTGAATGCCGGGAAGAGCCAAAGCAACAACGATATTCACCAGAACTGCGGCGTATACGATGACGTCGAACACGGTGCGGGTGTCGCCTGCGGTGAGTGGAACCTTGCCCGGCCATGGTGGAAGGCGAATGGTTCCCGGACGAAGCCAGAACAGCGCGCCGCCCATCATGGGTTTGAAGTGCCCGGCCAAAGGACCCCAGGATCCGCCGACCCCTATCGTTTCGAGTAGGAGGGTCCAGAGCAACAGCTTCTGGTAGACGATCGGTTGATTCCACCAGGCCGAGATGTCGAGTGGACTGTGGCCGGAAGTGAGGGTGGCTACTGCAACGCCAATACCGATGTAGAGGACGAGCAGTTTCAGGATGTAGATCGTGTGGACCATTTTCGGGGTGCCGAAGCCGTGGTCGGCCCAGTGGGTCGACATGACCCGCAGACGCTCGCGGAATGGTAGATCGAGGAACGTGGCGGGGTCGACTTGCGGGAAGTTTCCTTCTTTGAATCCCATGAGTACTCCTGTTCAGAAAGGGAATTGGGCAGCAGCTATCGACTCGACTGGGTCACCCAGTGAGTGGTCTTGCAGAGATGTGGTCGGCTGTGTTCAGCTCACGGGTTCGGCCGTGGGTGTGCGGAGCGCCAGGCGAAGACCGGGCTTGTCGATCTTGCCGACAGGGTTGCGCGGCAAGGCGTCGACCACGTTGATGGCAACGGGGAGTTTCACTTTCGCGACCCGATCACGCAGATGGTCGAGCAAGCTCGCCGACGTTGCATTCGAGTTCGGATAGGTCACGACGTAGGCGACGGGGACTTCCCCGTAGACCTCGTCCGGCGCACTTACGACGGCGGCTTCGAGAACCTCGGAATGGGTGGTCAGTGCGTTCTCGATCTCTTTGGGATAAATGTTCTCGCCGCCGCGGATGATCATGTCTTTGATGCGGTCGACGAGAGTGAGGTAGCCGTCCTCGTCGAGGCGGCCCACGTCGCCGGTGCGCAGCCATCCTTCGACGACTGTGCGCGAGGTCTCCTCGGGTCGGTCGAGATAGCCGCGCATGACGTTCGGGCCGGAAATGAGAACCTCTCCGACGGCACCGACTGGCAGGAGTGTTCCCAGCTCATCGGCGATTGCGATGGTTTGGCCAGGCAGCGCAGGACCGACCGTTCCCAATTTGCGCACCCCGCTGGGAGGATTGCAGGCTGACGCGCACGTCCCCTCCGTGAGCCCGTAGCCCTCGATGATGGCGTATCCGAATCGAGACTCGGCTCGGTCGAGCAATTCCTTGGAGATGGGTGCGGCTCCACATACGGCGAATCGAAGTGAGGAGGTGTCGGAGACGATGTCGTCTGGTTGAGCGGTCAGCAGCGCGTAGATCGTCGGGACCGCCGAGAAGTACGTTGGGCGTAGCCGTGCGACGTCGTCGAAGAATCGTGAGGGTGAGAATCTGCCGGTGATACTGACCTGCCCACCTACCGACAGCGGGGCGAGCACGCTCACGCAGATCGCGTTGACATGGAACAGCGGCAAGATGAGAAGGCTGTGGTCGTCACTGGTCAGCTCGAAGTGCGTGGCCATCGCACCGGCCATGTATTGCAGATTGGAGTGGGTCAGTTCGACCCCCTTCGGGCGTCCGGTGGACCCGGAGGTGTAGATCAACAAAGCCAGGTCGTCCGGGTGCGGAATGTCGTTTCCGTGCTGGCCGTGTTCGGTTGTGGAGGAGTCGAAGTCACTGATCGACCGGGTGACTACCCCCGCAATCGGCGGCTGCCCGTCCTCGACGATGGTCAGAATCGCGCGCGCATCGCCCACCTGGTAGCTCGCCTCGATGCTTGTGAAGGTGGGGTTGACCGGCGTCGCTACTGCACCGATCCTCCACGCAGCCATGATGGCAACCAGTAACTCGACGCGGTTGGGAAGCTTCACCGCAATGACATCGCCTGCTTTGATTCCGTCTGCCACCAGAGCCGAGGCGAAAAGGTCTATGCGCGTTGAGAACTCGCCATAGGTCAGTGCTTCTTCGTCGTCTCGAACACACGGCCTCGCAGCTCGTTCAGATCCTGCGTTCCATGGAAAGTAGTCAATGCCGGACACGATGTGCGATCCCCTCGTCGGTGCTGTGATCCAGAACACTAATTGCCTGTGTCATGGATCGATACGGCCTACGAGGCCAGACTTTCCGGGCCGTGTTGTCCTCGGAGCACAAGATTCGCGGGTCCGGTCGGAACGGTCGACCATGTCGGGAATGACTAAGGCGTGAAGACGGCTCTCATGGTGTTCACTTTTGAGGGGGAGGGCGCCTGGAGTCCACGGTCGATGAAGTCGATGATCCAGTCGAAGCTGTCGTCGATGTCGGTGCTGATCTGAAACCCGCCGGCTGTTTCGAGAGTGACGAAGCCATGAAGCTGGCTCCGCAACATGCGTAGGGCGTGGATCTGCTGTGAGGGTTCGATTCGGTAGCCGTGCAGCATGGCGCTCCAGGAGTCCATGACTCGATTGGCCGCTGCGATGAGCGGATCGTCGGGGCCGGTGATCTCGGCGGCATTGCCGGCGGCGTAGCGGCCCGGGTGTTCTCGGGCCCAGGCACGCATTGCTCGCGCTCCGGAATCGAGGGCATCACGGCCGGCCCGCCCGCCGATGGCATCGCGAATGGCATCGGCGAGTTCGGTTATGGCCAGCACGCCTATTCGGTGTACGAGGTCGGCCATGCCGTCGACGTGCTTGTACAGCGAGGGTGGTTTGACGCCGAGTCGCTCGGCGAGCAGGCCCATGGACAGGCGCGAGAAGCCGATCTCGTCGGCGAGTTCGGCCCCGGCTTGGGTGACCGACGACGGCGCGAGCCCAGCCCTAGGCACCGGGGAGAGTCCGAGCCAGGAAAGGCAGGGCAAGCGCAAGTGTCTGCTCGGGCGCCTGGGCGTGCGGGTAGTGGCCGACGCCGTCGAGAACGGCGAGCTCCCCGAGACCTGTCGGCAGGTCGGCGATGATCTTCTCTCCTTCGGCGCGGGGGTCAACCCAGTCGGGGTCCGCGCTGCCCTCGATGACCAGGACGGGGCAGCGGACGTTCTTCAGCTGCTCGCCGGCGTCGGTGGGCTTGGACTTGCACATGGCTTGAAGGGCCTTCATCCTGCCCGGCTCACGGAGGGTGTCCTTGATGCGGTCCAGTTCGGTATCCCAATCAGCGGGCTTGGTCGGGTACGCCAGGTCGAGGTACTTCTCCCAGGCTTTCAGGCTGCCCGTCATCACGATCTGGCCGAGCAGCATGACCGCGCTGCGGTAGCTCTTGTTCGTGAGCAGTCCACCGACGGAGTAGGACACAGCGCGCGTGAACGGCGCCAGCTCGATGACCCCGGTGATCGACTCGGGGGCGGTGGCGGCCCCGCCGCTGATCGAATGGCCGATGATCACGGCCGGCCCGCCCAGGTGGTGCACGAGCGCCACCAGGTCACCAGCGATGTCGGTGCGGCTGTAGCCGTCCCATCCGAGACTGGATTCACCGCAACCGCGAATGTCGACGTTCGCCACCCGGTACCCAGCCGACACCAGTGCAGGGGCGAGGAAGCGGTAGGAGTGCCGACTGTCGCCGATGCCGTGCGCGAGTACTACGAGCGGGCCCTCCCCGGTCAGTTCGTAGGCCAGCGTGTTCCCGTTGATGCTCAGGTGTTCGATCATGATGCCTCCAGCTCAGGATGGCTAATTGCCATAGCTATAAGCTAATAGGCATAGCTTTCGAAGTCAAGGGCAACAGACCGGGCGAAGTTCGTTGCGTCCGCGCTGCGGTGTCGCAGCTACCGCTGGACGGCCTGAACCAGTGTTGCGACGAGTTCCTCGCCGGTGGTATTCCATTTCTCTTGGCCGAGGTGGCCACTCAATTCCATGTTGGCAATACCTTGCGCGCTCGACAGGAGAAGTGCGCCGTACCTACGCGCATCCTGATCACCCACCACGCTTGCGACGATGGCGAGGAATCGGTCCTGCGATGCTCCGACCGCTTGGGCGGCAACGGCCGGGTCACCAGCGGGTGGGGCGAACATGAGAATGTACAGGTGTGGGCGTTCGCGACCTATGGTGATCAAGGTGAGGAGCGCCTGTTCGAGTCGGGTGGCCGGGTCGACCTCGGTGTCGGCGATCAGTCTGTCCAGTGCGAGGGTGACCTCACCCCATGCGTCGAGTGCAAGCTGGGTGAGCAAGTGTTCTTTGTCCTTGAAGTGTCCATAGGGTGCCCCTCTGGAAACGCCCGCCCGAGCTCCTACTGCTCGAAGGGTCACCGCCTCCGGCCCTCCAGAATTGAGCAGTTCGAGCGCCGACTCGATCAGTGCCGCCCGTGTCGCCGCGGCGGATTCGGCTCGTGAGACCATCATTCGAGCGTAGTCGACACTGCCATGCCGACGGGGCTGTGATCAGCGAGCGGGCTCTGTCGGAAAATGTGGCCGGAGGTTCGCTGCGGCGACGCGGTCGAGGGTGCGGTCGGGGAGGATCCTGGCCAGGCGGGTGAGCATCGCGGCGTCCCGTCCGATTGTGTAGCGAGTCTTGGGTTTCCGGGTTGTGACCGCCTTGGCGATAATGACCGCTGCGGCGTCGGAGGAGACGCCGGTTTCAGTGAACGCGGTGGCTTGATTCATGATGGCCTGCATGAGCGCGCCGTAGTGCTGGCGCTGTTCCAGTGACATCTCCTCGACGAATGCCCGTGCGCGTTCGATGCCGTGGCCCGTCATCTCGGTCTTCACGCCGCCAGGTTCGACGACGACCACCTGAATGCCATGTGGTGCGACTTCTCGACGAAGGGCATCGCTGACCGCTTCGAGTGCGAACTTCGCGCCGGCGTAGGCACCGTAGGTACCCATTGCGACCTTTCCGCCCACAGAGCTGATGTTGACGACGCGGCCGTGGCTTCGACGCAGGAACGGCAGCATCGCCTGTGTGAGCGCGATATGGCCGAAGAGGTTGACCTCGAACTGAAGTCGCCACTGGTCGAGGGGCAAGGTCTCCACCGGTGCGTTGATGGCAATGCCGGCGTTGTTGACGACCGCACGCAGACTTCGCTTCTCGGGGTCGGCGTCGATTCGGTCGACGAGCGCATCGATGTGATCGGGGATGGTGATGTCGAGGATGACTGGTTCGATGTTTGCTGCGCGGATCGCGTCGGCATCGCGCGGGCGTCGGACGCCGGCCAGGACGTGGTAGCTCTGCTCGGCCAATGCGCGCGCGGTTGCTGCTCCCATGCCGGTGGATGCACCTGACACGACGATGAGTTCGTTTTGAAGTGACGTTGTCATATGGATACTCTGCGGCACTCCTGTGACGTTGTCAAGTGAAGTGCTCGCCGATGCGCGCCGGATGTAAGAGCCATCTCTAGTCGGTTGCACTGGCCCACAACGGAATGACCGGGCAGAGCGTCACCGGAGCCGCGTCCGCACCGATCGAGACGCTCACTGCTGAAGGATCCGGTTCTCCAAACCTGCGAAGCAGCGCGTGAACGCGCCTACTGTCTCCTGGCCAGGTGAGGCCGAAGGCGTCGGCGATGGCCGTGTAGTCGGCGGCACGTGCCGAGGGGTCAATATCCGCGTCAATTCTGTTGCGTCGCTCGAAGCTCCGCACTCCCTGCCAACGCCAACGGTCGAGGATCAGTCGAAGGTACATGCTGCCAGCGGGATACCGGCGAACCGGTCCATCAGGAAGTTGGCAGCTTCACCGCCGTAGCCGTCGATCAGCTGCGGCCCGAAGTGGTTCGGCAGTACCGCACCCTGCAGAATCGGCGGCAATGGATTGCTTCGGAACTCGACCGACGCACCCTGGCCGCACCAGTCCGTCGCCAACTGCCTGGCCTGGCCGTACGGAATCGTGTCGTCGTTGATTCCGCTGGTGATCAGGACCGGAGCATTCGGTGTGCGTTCACCGATGCGTTGCTCGTCGAAAATACGTCCGGCCTCGGGGATGGTGCGCACATTCTCCAGCATCGACTTGCCGTCCTTCGTCAGCGACTCCGTGCGCAGAAATGGTCGCTTCAGAATTGTGTCACCGATGCATTCCGTCGACAGCTCGTTCAGAACCGCCTTGCCATGATCGGTGAGCCTCTCGTCGACGAGTGAGCGCAGACTCGGGTCTCGCTCGAGAAATCCGTTCAACGCATATCCGATGACGCCGCCGATCAGCGTCCCGTCGACCTGCCCCAACACGTCGAGTAGATCGGCGGTAGGTGCCCCGGCCCACGTTCCCTTCACGTCGAGTTCGGGCGCGTACTCCGCCGCGAGTTCGGCGGCGGCGGCCGCAGCTCCGCCACCCTGGGAGTAGCCCCAGATACCGATCGGCGCATTCGGGTCACCGGACAGTTCGTTTGCGGCACGGGCACCGTCGAGAACCGCATGGGCCCCCTCCGGCCTGCTCACGTACGTGTGCACACCGGGCGTTCCCAATCCGATGTAGTCGGTGACGAACACGTTCGCACCCATCGACCCCCATAGAGTCGACGACAGCAGCTCCTGGTTGAACGAGATCGACAGTGGTTGCGCTACAGCATTGATCGCGGTCGGAAAGGAGCGTGATGGAGCGCATTGGTCGCCCTGGCCCATCGTGCCCGGTGCAACGACGATGGTCGGGCGCGGTCCGGCACCCCGCCACGGCACCTCGGTCTCGATGAACGTACCGGTGACCCCGATAGGTGCGTCGTCCTGAGTGCGTGAGGTGTACATGACTCGCTGTGCCTGCACCGGATACGCACCGTCCACACCGGGCAGAGCAGCGTACAGCGACATCGGTTGTGTCCGAAGAACGGCCCCCGGGTCATCGACGAGCTGCAACGGTGGCACGTAGAACTCATCCAGGGGATCGGCATGCGCTGCCGAAGTACCGAGGACGGTCACCGACGAAGCAAGCACCGCTGCGCCGACGAGGAATCGAATCATACTGCGATACAGGCGCATTTGGTTCTCTCTGTCGAAGATCAGATGACGGTATCGAGATCGCGGGCGACGATGTTGTCCAGGGCTCTTTCGGCGAGCGCTGCAATGGTCATGGACGGGTTGCAGGCGGCGGTGTTGCCGGGCATGAGCGCACCGTCGAGCACATACAGTCCGGGTTGGCCGTGCACTCGACCGTCGAGGTCGCACACCGGGCCCATGTTCGCCCCGCCCAACGGATGCCAGGTGGACGGGAACAGCGCATTCGTATCGGTCAGCATGCTGCCCGAACCGGCGATTCGACGAACTGTCGGATCGATCGATCCGACCTGAATGATGGAGTCGCCCTCGACCGGCCAGTGCAGCTGTGTCTGATCTCGCGCGGAGTCGTAGCCGAAGTGGCCACGACCGTTGCTGACGCCGAACCCGACGAGCATGGTGCTGCGGGCATCGAAAGAGAACGGCGGTATCGACGCCTGAATGACGGTATGCGCCGCTCGAGGGTCGTCCCAGTTCAAACTGCCGTACACCACCGGACCGCCCTGCGGCGCACCGAACTGCTGCTCGATGCTGGACCACACGTAGATGCGATCGGCATTGGTTCCCCAACCCTGCCCCAGCTGGTCCGGCAGATCGGGAATGGAACCGATGGCACCGGCGCGGACCAGCAACTTGGTGGTGTTCAGGCTTCCCGCCGCCATGATCAGCGCGCCGGTGGTGAGAATCTTGTTCTCCAAAACCGTTCCGTCGGAATCGATCCTGTCCACCAGTACGGTCCAACGACCGTCGGCAGCACGCTCGACATTCGTGACATTGTGTTGCGTTGCCACGGTTGCCAGGCCCGTGGCCTCGGCCGCCGCGATATAGGTGACATCTACAGAGTGCTTGCCACCGTTGTTCACCCCGAACGCGCCCGCACCGTTGGTGTACGACGGTTTCATCCGGCCTTGGATCTCGTCCAGAGCGAAGTTCCAGTCGATCGGCATCGGGATCTTCGACACCGGCAGTCCCGCTCGCCGAGCGCTCTCGGCAAACACCCGAGCCGCTTGGTAATTGGGTGTCTCGATCAAAGCGTCGGGGGCCTGCTCGAGCTGCAGCATCCGTGCGACGCGGGGGTAGTGAACCCTGTTCAGGGTGGTCCAGTCGAGGTCGACCGGAAAGTGCTCCTCGAACACAGCCTGGGACGGCTGCAGTGTCATCCCCTGGTACACCAAGGATCCGCCACCGACACCTGCCGCGCACAACGCAGTCATGTTCTCGCCGGGAACAGCCTCGAGCAGCCCCACATACGGGTCGAACGGAACAGGCTTGCCGAACAGGTTGGGACTCGAACCGTGCCACAGCATCCGCTTGTCCGGTGCCGTCGCGCTGGGGAACGTGTCGGCGTTCGGACCTGTGGGCCAGCGCCTTCCTCGCTCGAGTACGAGCACAGGTACACCGGCCTGGGCCAGGCGCAACGCAGCGACGCCGCCGCCGAAGCCCGATCCGATGACGATGACGCGGTGGTCTTCACGGGTGAGCGGTACCTGTGTGCGCCGTCCACTGCTGCCGTTGGCTGCCCGGGCAATGCCTGTGCCCGAGATTGCGGCCAAGCCCGCAACCGCAGTTGCACCCAAAAATGACCGACGGTTGAGATTCGACACGTTCCCCCCATGGTTGCGGACATGCACGCATAGAGACTTGGGTCACATGTGCGCGGTCCAAAACTAGACAGAAGTTGGTTCCAGTGTCAAGTTTGTCCGTCAGTCGAACGGCAGGACCGGCACCAGCCATCGGCGAAGGTAGCGGCGCAGACCGTCGTCATCGTGAATGGATGGGTCGTCGAACAAGATGACCGACAGGCCCACCCGAACGAGTACGCCTTCGATGTCTTCGAACTGTGCCGAGTCGAAACCTGGGTTGCGTTCGATGTACCCGTCGAGGAATTGGCGAACCACCGGTGCGGCTCGATCCATCATGTCCGCGTCGAACAGTGGGTTCGCATTTCCCGAGCGCAGCAAAGAGTTCAGTACCGGTTCCCGATGAATGAGATTGCGACTGGCGACGATTGTCTCGACGACGAACTCCGTCGGCGTCTCGGCCTGGTCGGACTTCTTACCGATATCGCCGATTACTTCGACGACGAGTCCGACCATCGCCTCGGAGATCATGTCCTCACGCGTGGTGAAGATGGTGTAGATCGTCTGGCGCGTGACGCCCGCAGCACGCGCCACTGCCGCAATAGTGACGTCCTCGAACCCGGATTCGGCAATCAACCCCAGCGTCGCATCCAAGATCTTCTGTCTCGAGCGCATGATCCAATTATGACTGCCATTCCCGGATCCTTGCGGAATTCCGAGAGAGGACCATCTCGACCCTGCAGGTTGGCCGTTTTCCTACTCGCTCATCTCGTTGCGATCTCCTCGGACTCGTACGACTCGGTCTCGCCCGCTGCTGGTTGGGAACGGACTCCCCAAAGGACCCCTGCGGCCAGGGCGATGCCGAGAACCGCAGGCAAGCTGTTGGCCACCAACGAGTTGGTTCCGGTCAAGGTGGAGTAATTGGCGATGATGAAGCCCACGCCCACTGCGATACCGACGCCGCCAACCATAGGTGCGACCAGGGTGGTCCAGATCCGTGGATCACGCCGACGACGGAAGTAGACGATCGCCGCGATCGACACGAGTACCTGAAGTCCGATGACGCCGACGGTGAACAGACCGGTGAGTGACGTGCCGAGCCCGATGTATGGTTCAGCCCCCATCACCGCGCACACAAGGAGCACGATCGCGGTCAGGCGGGAGTGTCCGATTAACGGTGGATCCGATCTCGGCGTCGGTTAGTTACCGTTCGGGGTGATACGTCCTTCGAAGGTGATAGCAAATGCATTGAGTGCTGGCTTCCACCTCATCGCCCATCGTGCCTTACCTTTCCCGGTGGGGTCCAGTGCACGCGTCGCCAGATATAAGCATTTGAGCGCAGCCTGCTCGGTCGGGAAGTGCCCACGAGCCCGCACGGCACGCCTGTAGCGGGCGTTGACGGACTCGATCGCGTTCGTCGAGCAGATCACCCGCCTGATCTCGACGTCGTAGTCCAGGAACGGAACGAACTCGCTCCACGCGTTGTCCCACATCTTGACGATCGCAGGATACTGACCACCCCACTTTCCGGCGAACTCGGTGAACCGTTCCTTCGCCGCCGACTCCGAAGGAGCGGTGTACACCGGCTTGAGATCACGTGCCATCTCATCCCAATATCTTCGGGACGCGAACCGAAAAGTGTTGCGTATCAGATGAATAATGCATGTCTGCACGACCGCCAGCTCCCACACGGTGTTGATCGCCTCCGGCAGACCTTTCAGTCCGTCGCACACCACGATGCAGACATCGGCAACACCGCGGTTCTTGGTCTCGGTGAGCACCGCGAGCCAGAATTTCGCGCCCTCACCACCCTCGCCGGCCCAGATCCCCAGAATGTCTCGTTCACCATTCACAGTCACGCCGATCGCGACATACATCGGCCGGTTGGTGACCTGCCCGTCCCGAACTTTGACGTGCACGGCATCGATGAAGATCACCGGGTACACCCGCTCGAGCGGCCGGTTCTGCCACTCGGTCATCTCCCCGACGACTTTGTCGGTGATACGGGAAATGGTGTCCTTCGAAACCGTCGCCCCATAGATGTCCTGGAAGTGCGCGGACACCTCACCGGTGGTCAAACCCTTTGCAGTCAAAGACAATACGATCTCATCGATACCGGTGAGGCGGCGTTGCCGTTTCTTGACGATCTGCGGCGCGAACGAGGAATCGAGGTCCCGCGGGACGTCGATCTCGACCGGTCCGATCTCGGTGAGCACCGTCTTCGAACGGGTACCGTTGCGGGAGTTGCCACTGCCGCGGCCGGCAGCGTCGTGTCTCTCGTAACCGAGATGCTCGGTCATCTCCGCATCCAGTGCGGTCTCGAGGACGTTCTTTGTGAGCTGATTCAACAGCCCGTTCGGGCCCATCAACTCCACGCCCTGCTCCTTGGCCTGAGCCAGGAGCTGCTCGGCCAACTGCTTCTGATCCACCTCATCCGCCATGGGATCCAGTGTTTCGGTCATCTCTGATCCTTCCCGCCAAGCTCAGCTCGGCGTGTCGAACCAAGACCGGATCAACCGTTTATCTGACAGTCCCGGTCAGGCCTGCGACCGCGTCGCTGGCCCGATGTGGCGATGCGTGGCGTGCATGGACTGCCGACAGAGTGCGGGGGAGTGCCTTTTCGCCCGCGAGAGTGTGCACATAGCGCGTAGTTGCATTGTGAAGGGCGAGAAGGCATGCGAGCAAGCTTGTGCAGAAGAAGATCTGCATGATTGTCAGTGTGAGATTGCCCGCGTTCGCGGCAGTCAGCATGAAGATGAACGACCCTTCGCTTTCGGTGGCCGAGGCGACCACGTCGTCGACGCCGATGCTTCCGATCACCAGCCAGGTCGTCAGTACATAGAACGCGGCAATCGCAGCTATGGCACCGAAAGTTGCTCGCGGAATGGACCGTTCGGGTTCCTTGGCCTCCTTGGCGTAGATGATGGCCGACTCGACGCCGATGAACGACGTGAAGCCCACCATGAGCGCCGGCCCGAGTTGCCCAGAAAAGACGTGGTCGGGAGAGAAGACGTCGAGCGGCAGTGCAGGCAGGCCGTGCTTGACGAGGATGGCGATGTCGAGCACCACCAGAATGGCGAACTCAGCGATCATGAAGGCGAGGAGAAGCTTGGCTGATGAATCGACCGATCGGCGGCCGAAGACGGCGACAACGGTCATTGCCGCTGCGGTCCACGCGAACCACGGCAGTTCGATGCCGAGTCCGGCGAGGATGAGATTGGAGAAGTATCCGAACCCGGTTGCCAGTGCCAGCGCCCCGGCGAAATAGGCGACGGCGATCGCGTATGCGGTACCGCGGCCGAGGCGGGGGCCGAGACCTGCCGTGACGAACGCCGCGAAGCCGCCGGCGCTCGGGACGGCTCGACTCATCGCCACATACCCGGCAGCGGAGCACGCGATGAGAATTGCGGCAATCAGGAAGGCCACCGGGAGACCGGCTCCGTTGCCCAGGATGAGGCCGATGGGCACGTTGCCGATCACCACTCCAAGGGGAGCCGCGGCCGCGACGACGAGCATGACTATGCGCCCAGTGGTCAGGCTGCCCCGTAGATGGGGCTGCGTGCTCACCTGGACGCCTTGATGGGGGATGAAACTCTTGTGGTCGACATATGTGCTCCTGGAGTTGGTTTGGTGGATGGCAGACCGAGGCGCGGGTTCATGGCCTTGTGCGCGCGAGATCGGTGAAGGCGGCATCAGTGCGCTCGAGCGCGGCGGCGATGACTACGGGCGTATGCGCCGACGAGAGAAACATGTTGTGCCAGGGATGAAGGATGACGCCGTGCCGCACCGCAGCGGCGGTGAACGCGAAAGCAGTGGTGAGCTCGACGTCATCGCCGAACCGCAGCATGGGCATCGAGACCGGACCGGTCTGAACCAGGTCGAAGCCGTGGTCCGCCGCCTGCCGTGCGAGCCCGGTTCTGAAGTCGGCACCGGCGCGCGTCAGTTCGGCCAGACCGCCCTCGCGCAGAATGCGTGTTGTCTCGATCGACGCCGCCATGGCGACGGAGCCCATCCAGAACGAACCCGTGACGTAGACCTCGGATGCCGCATCGGCCAGCGCGTCGATTCCGGTCACGGCCGAGAACGCGTAGCCGTTGGCGATCGCCTTGCTGAACGCCGTGAGATCGGGTCGCACTCCGATTGGCTCCCAGCTGCCGGCCATGTCGATGCGAAAACCCGTGCGGACCTCGTCGAGGATGAGGACGATGCCGAGTTTCGTCGCGAGTTCTCGCACCCCGCGTGCGAACTCGGGCCGCACCTCCTCTTGGTCGACCATGGCGTCGTGCTGGTGCGGCGTGAGGATGATGGCAGCGACATCGCCGTCGGCCGAATCAACTGCGGCCTTGACGGATTCGAGATCGTTGTAGGTGAACTCGACGATATTGGCGCGGTCCTCGGCCGTCACACCGGCAGGCATCGGGGTGAACCACGGGGTCGCGCCGTGGTATGCCGACGTGGCTTTGAGCAGCTTCTTGCGTCCGGTCGCGGCGCGCGCGATCACGACGGCCATGCTGGTCGCGTCGGCGCCGTTCTTGGCGAACATTGCCCAGTCGGAGTGAGCGACCGTGTCCACCAGATTCTCGGCGGCTTCGACGAGCACCGGAGTGGGTCCGGCGATGGCGTCGCCCAGGCGCTGGTGAACGCCCGCGGCCGCGTCGACCTTGGCGTTCGCGTATCCGACCACCATCGGCCCGAAGGCGCACATGAAGTCGACATAGTCGTTTCCGTCGACATCCCACACCATGGCGCCTTCGCCGCGGGCGTAGAACTGCGGAAATCCCTCGGGCAGTACTTTTTGGACGGAGAGGTGGCCGTACATTCCGCGTGGAATGACCGCCGCTGCCCGGGCGCGCAGTGCAGCATCCGCGGCGAGTGTGCGTGGTGAGATGGCGATTGTCATGGTGTCCTTCAGTGGTCGGTGATTCTGATGCCTTTTGCCAAGTTTGTAGGACAGCTGTCCTAAATAGATTTCGTCAATGTTCCGGTCGCGTAAAATAGGTCAGACGTCCGATAAAAGAGAGAAGGCACCAGTGCCGAAGGTTGTCGACCACAGTCAGCGTCGCGTCGAGATCATCGAAGCAGCGTCACGCGTCATCGTCCGTAGCGGTCTCAACGGCATGACGATCCGCGAGGTTGCAAGGGAGGCGGGCGTGTCCAACGGGGTGATCGACCACTACTTCGACAGCCGCGACGACATCGTCATCTCTGTCCACCGACGGGCGTACGCGCAGGTGGCCGAACGTTGGGCACGGAAGCTCGACGGGCGATCGGGACTCGATGCGTTGCGCCTGCTGCTGCTCGAAGCACTTCCGCTCGACGAGGAAAGGCATCGGGAGGCTCGTCTGGACATGAGCTATTGGGCAGCGGCAGTCGCGTCGCCCGCGCTCAACGATGTTCGACGCCAATCGATTGCCGAGGCTCGCAGATGGTGGTCGAGGCTTCTCGACGAGGGGAGGCTCGAAGGTCGGATTCGTACCCGTGTTTCGGATGACGTCATTCTGGACGAGATTCAGGTCCTGATCGACGCGCTCAGCCTGCAGGCGGTGATGAACCCGGATGACATGCCACCCGAGCGCCAGCTCGCTCTCGCTGAGTCGTTGCTGGCGCGCCTGGTTCAGTCCTCGTGAACATGCGCAGCACGTAGAAAAATGAGATTGTCGCGCTTCCGAATGCTCAGATCGGGGATGCGAGCGTTGCGTTGTAGAGGGTCAGGATCGGGTCGATGAGAACTGTTCCTGTGGGACTATCGAATTGCACGGATTCTCCGGTGGCCTCGGTCATTCGAACCCCTTCCTGGCGTCGATACTGACAGCCTGAACCGTTGTCGCAGGCGTCGCAGAAAGCTCGTTGTCCTCCACAGCGCTCTTCGAGCGTGTGGTTGCGTAATCTGGAAACCGTGAGAAGTGGTCGAGGTCGTGCGTAGGGGTTCTGGTGAGCTCGAGGAGTCGATTCTTCGTCTTCTCGGGGAGCACCAGGAGCTGTCGGTGTCCGATGTCCGCGAGCGTCTGAGCGCCGATCTGGCCCATACGACTGTGATGACGGCGCTGGTTCGGCTCCGTGAAAAGGGACTGCTGACTCGTCGGCGAAAAGGTCGCTCGTTCATCTATGCCCTGCAGGCCCCGTACGCGGATCTGCCCGCACTGCGCGCGGCGATCCGGATGCGTAGCGAACTCGACGCCAGGGAGGAGCGCGCCGACGTCCTGGCCAATTTCGTGGCGGCGTTGGGCCCGGACGACGAGGCGGTCCTGCGTGAGCTGCTCGCCCGTGATCGCAGCAACCAGGACCCGGATCCGTCGTGAGCGGGTTCGGGGTCGCCGTGGCTCTGCCGTGGGTTGCATCCGCGGCACTGCACGTCTACTGCCGTCGCGTCGATCGTGATCTCACCCCACCCTGGGCGGTGATCGCGCTCCCCACGCTTGCTGCAGCGTCGGCGCTTTCGGTCGTCGCCTCGCTCGTAGCCGTGGCCACAGTGTCGTTGTCCTTGACGGTTCTTCCGATCCGCGCAGTCGGCGTGCTGGCGGTGTGCTTTCTTCTCTGGCGCCTGGTCCTCGCGATGGCGCATCTGAGAAAGATGGTCGCCAGTGCGCGCGTGGCATCGGCCTTCGGTAGGGAGGCTGCAGGTAGGGAGGCTGCAGGTAGGGAGGCGGGGAGTAGACGTGGCACGGTCGTCGTGGATTCGCCCGAGCCCGACGCGTTCGCGGTGCCGTCGGGTGGTGGCGCAGTGGTGGTCACGACCGGTCTCGTCGACGCTCTGTCCGATGCAGAGCTGCGGGCGGTGATCGAACACGAGCGAGCGCACCTGCGTTTCCGTCATTCGATGTGGACGCAGATCTGCGAGGTAGCTGCCGTGATCGATCCGTTGCTGCGTCCGGTGGTCGACCGCGTGCGCCATGCCGCGGAACGTCACGCCGACGAAATCGCCGCGAGGCACGGCCGCGCCGTGACGATGACCGCACTCGCACGGACCGCGCTGCTCGGTGCGGATCGAAAAAGAGGCGCTGCGTCCTACGCCCTCCCCGGTACGGGCGGTGATGTTCTCGCGCGGGTGCGGGCCCTGAGCGGCCCCCCGCCCGGCCGCCAGCGTGTGGTCGTCGTCATCGCCGGCGTGGTTGCGCTGATGCTGTTTTCGGTGGTGTCGTTGGCTCTGCTCGACGTCACCCAGGATGTGTTGTTCCCGGAGCCGGGTGAGGCGCCCACGTCCGTTCTGCGGTGACCACTCTCGACCGCGGGGGCCTCTAGATTCCCGCGACCCCCACCAGCTGACCGACACCGTAGGTGACGATCATTGCCAGAGCGCCACCGGCGACGATGCGGGTCACCGCGCGTCCGCGGCGCGCGCCGCCCAAAGCGGCGCTGACCGTGCCGGTGAGAGCCAATGCCCCCAGTACGACGAGGAACGTCAGCGGAATTCGAATGTTCATCGGCGCCAGGAGTATTGCCAGCAGGGGGAGAAGTGCACCGCTGACGAACGCAAGGGCAGAGGACACAGCGGCATGCCACGGATTGGTCAGAGCATCGGGGTCGATACCGAGTTCGATGTCGACGTGCGCCGCGAACGGATCGTGTGCGGTGAGCTCGCGAGCCACGGTCCACGAAGTCTCGGTGGAAAGGCCCTTGGCCTGGTACATCTCGGCCAACTCGGCGAGTTCCTGATCGGGCTCGTCGCGGAGTTCTCGCCGCTCCTTGTCCAAGAGTGATCGTTCGGCGTCGCGTTGACTGCTGACGGAGACGTACTCACCGAGCGCCATGGACACCGCACCCGCGATGAGCCCCGCGACGCCAGCTGCGAACACCGGACCTCGGTCGGTGGTCGCAGCAGCGACTCCGACTACGAGCCCGGCCGTCGAGACAATTCCGTCGTTCGCGCCGAGAACGCCGGCGCGTAACCAGTTGAGACGACTCGCGAAATTGCCGTGGGGTTCCGCTTCGTGGGGTTCGGGGCCGGTTCGATCGTCTGTCATTCTTCCGAGTCCTCTTGCACAACTTGGGAATCAGCGAAATCGCTCCACGACGCGGTGGCGCCGGTGTCGCCGATACGATACACCTGAACCATCGTCGCTGCTCCAATTACGACGGCGAGCAGTACCACGACCAGCGACTGCCACCGCGGGACCGTTGATTCGCGTCGTTCGCGAAAGTGCAGAAAGACGAGGGCAGCGGCGACCACGACAAGACCCAGTGAGAAGAAAGTCATCGAATCGCCCAGTTCGGCATGGATTTCGACCGCAGCGGTCTCGGGCACCCGCTCCTCCAGCCACTCACCGGCTTCGGTGGTCAGGGGTGTGAGAATCAGGGTGATGACCGCGAGCGCGGCGATGAGCCACACGAGTCGACTTCGCACCGGCTGAAAGATGCTCGCACCGATCGCAAGGATAGCCGTCAGTGGTGCGAGAACGACGATGAAATGGACCAGCAAGATATGTACAGGTAGGCCGTTGAACGTCGACACGCGAACTCCTTGTTGTCCGGGGGGCGCCGAATCGCACCGGTTTTATGCTACACGGCGTGTAGTAGTTGCGCCGGGTGCATCTGCGCCGACTATTCGGTCGCCGGCTCGCTACCTCCGCGGCTACGACGCGTTGCGGAATCGACCACCGCCTCGAACGCATCGACCACCAACGCGACCAACTCGTCGAGATCGACGCCAGCAGAATCGAAATAGACATCCGCGGTTCGATCGAGAAAGCCGGTCCATCCGGAGATCGCGGCGCTCACCAGTGGAGGCTGCGGATCCGGGAGGTTGACCATCCTCGCTATCTGGCGTTCACCCTCGGCCCGCGCCTGTCTCACCGCGGTTTCGACACCGCTGTCGCCGAGTTCGTCCTCCCGGACGACGCGTACATACAAGGCGCGGTGATCTCGAAGAAATTCGATGTGACGTCGCACGAAACCCTCGAGGCGGGCCCGCTCTGTTCGCTCCTCGTCCAGGGGGTCCTGGGCCTGCGTCAACTTCGACAGCACGTGCGCCAGGGCGGCTGCAACCAGGCCGTGCTTGTCTGTGAAGTAGTAGAAGAGCAGTCCGTGTGCCACGCCTGCACGACGGGATATCGCCGCCGCGCTGATGTCGGAACTGCCTTCGGACATCAGCTCGATGGCTGCGTCGATCAGGGCCTGACGACGGTCTCGTCGAGGGCGGGCGCGCCGAGACTGCTCAGAACCGGAGGATGCGTTCGGTGACACCAACGCCACAGTAGTGCACCGACATGCCTGTGATCTCGGAGTAAATTGACTATCAATCAATATATTGACTAGAAGTCAAAGTCTCCGTAGGCTCGGTCGCACGCAACGATCACCAGGAAAGGTCGTTCAATGAGCACGACGCAGGACGCGCAGAGTCGGAAGCCGCCACGGTTGGCTCCTGACTACATTGCGCACTGGGTGGTCAAGTCCACCCGCACCGAGCAGATGGTGCGGTGGTACGGAGTGGTTTTCGGTGCCGAGATCGCGTACCAGGACGATGGGATCACGTTTCTGACCTGGGACGACGAGTCTCATCGTCTCGCCATCATCGCCGTCCCCAAGCCCTTGAGGTTCATGTTTCCGCTGGCCAAGTTCCGGCGTAAGGCATACGGGATCGACCACATCGCTCTGACGTTCGTCTCGCTGGAGCGACTGCTGGAGAACTATGTGCGACTCAAGCGTGAGGGCATCTTCCCCGTGTGGTCGATCAACCACGGGCCCACGATCTCGCTCTACTACGAAGATCCCGATGGAATCCGCCTCGAGTTTCAGGTCGAGAACTTCGATCCCGAGAACACTGCCGCATTCTTCTTCACCGAGGAGTTCGCGAAAAACCCGATCGGCGTCAACATCGACCCCGACTACCTGCTCAGCCGGCTCCGCAACGGCGCAACCCATGAGGAACTGCGCCGACGCGAGGCCGGAACCCGACCGGGGCGCTCTGTGATTGCGAACAAGAAGACCATTACTCCGAAAACTCTGTAGGGGGATCGTAAGTCATGCCTGTCAACATCATTCGAACGATCGACAGCTGGTGGCGTCTCGACGGTGACCTCGCAGTTCGGATCGACACCGCCGCGCACACCACCCGCGAGCTACTGGCCGACCGGGAAGCCATCGATGCTGCGTCGGGTACAGGGACGCACCTCGCCGAGCTCGAGCTGGTCTCGCCCATCACTACCCCGTGCCGTGTGGTGGCGCAGCTGCTCAACTATCGGTCGCACGCGATCGATGCCGGTTCGGATCCGAAGACTCTCCAGCCCACCTTCTTTCGCAAGTCCTCGGCCTCGATCAGCGGCCCGAACGATCCCATTCGTCAGCCACCTGAGGTCGCTCTTCTGGATTATGAGATCGAACTGGGCGTCGTCGTCGGTGCGGATATCCCGATCGGAACGACGGTCACCGACGACAATCTGTCGGCGTACGTCGCGGGCTTCGTCGTCGCGAACGACGTCTCGGCACGAGAGATTCAGCTGACCAAAGTTCAGGTGTACGAAAGCAAGTCGTATCCCACCTTCACCCCGCTCGGGCCGCGCCTGGTACTCCTGGACAACGACGAACTGCGTCGGCTGCCGGAGTTGCACATGACGCTGGCGGTGAACGGAGAGACCCGCCAGGATCAGACCATCGGCAACGACCTCATCACCCCACCAGCGGATGCACTCACCAGGTTGGCCCGATTCCAGAACATGACTGCAGGCGACGTACTGCTCACCGGAACCCCGATCGGAACCGCCATCTCCGCACCATCGAAGGTCATACAGAAGATCGGTGAACTGATCCCGCCTGATCTGAAATGGAAGTTCTTCTTCGCACGACAAGCGAAGAATCCGAAGTACCTTTCCGTCGACGACGTCGTGACCGCCACCATTCGAACCGCAGACGGTTCGATCGACCTGGGTACACAGGAGACCGTAGTCCGATGACCGCCTCGATCGTCATCGTCGGCGCCGGGCCCGCCGGTACCACGGCCGCACTTCTACTGGCACGCAGAGGTATTCGAAGCATCCTGGTGGAGCGCCGCAGCAGCCCACTGTTCCATCCCGCCGCGCACGTGATCAACGCCCGCACGCTCGAGATATGGAACGAATACAGTCCCGAACTGGCGAAGTCGATCGCAGCGATGTCGCCACCGCACGAGACCGTCAACCTGATCAGCTGGTACGGCGGCCTGTCCGACGAGACCATCGGCTCGATCGACCTGCTTTCCGATCCCGAGCGCAAAGCCGCCGTCGAGAGCCAGAGCCCTTTCATGGTCTCGCACATCGGGCAACACATTCTGATGCCCGCGCTGTGGGACGCTGTCGAAGCCGAGCCACTGATCGAGTTCAGGCGCGGTGTGAGCGTGCACTCCGTCGAAGGCTCCTCAGATGCTGCCCGCGTCACCCTGGCTGGAGATCCTTCGGAGTTGCAGGCCCAGTACGTGCTCGCCTGCGACGGCGCGAACAGTGCGATACGCGACGCGGCCGGAATCGAGCTGTCCGGACCGGTGCTGGCAAACATGGGCAGTGCGTTCTTCACGTCCACGACGCTGTTTCCCGAGGACGCCCGCCCGCTGCTCAGCTGGATCTACACCCCGGATCTGTGTGGCGTGCTGATTGCACACGCCGATCACCGCTACATCCTGATGACGGCGTACCTGCACCCAGACCAGGAGATCGCTGTGAACAGCCGCGGCTTCTGGCGCGAGATGTTGCCGAAGGTGCTGGGCGACCACGAATTCGACCTGGAGTCGACGGGCACATGGATAATGACCTCGCAGACCGCCGACAGGTTCCGGCGTGATCGACTCCTCCTCCTGGGGGATGCGGCACATCGCTTTCCCCACACCGGCGGGTTCGGTCTCAATTCGGGCGTCCAGGACGCACACAATGTGGTGTGGAAGCTCGACGCCGTCCTCTCCGGTGCTGCCTCGCCGTCACTGCTGGACACCCACGACACCGAGCGCCGCCCGGTGGTGGAGAAGTTCGCCGAACAGAGCGTGACGAACCACTTTCGGATGGACGCCATCGGCAAGAAAGTGGGTATCACCAACGCGATGTTGGCGCGCGCCACCGCGGCCATGGGTCGGCCACCCCTGGCCAAGATCCCCGGTCGAATCATTGCGCCACTCGCCGCCGCGGCAACGCGTGGACAGATGAGACGCTCACGAAGACTGAATCCGGACGTCCCCGGCGCGGGCCAGCTGCGGCAACAGATCGCCGACGCGATTCCGCTCCAGGTGGAGCACTTCGTGTCCACCGGCTTGCAGTTCGGTTACCTGTACACCAGCCCGCTGATCGCCGGTGACTCCACTGCGAAGCCCACCGAGGACGTGGTCGACTACGTGCCCACGACGTATCCGGGTGCCCGGTTGCCACATGCGGTGTTCTCGGTCGACGGAACACTGGTTTCGGCTCATGACGCTCTCGACCCGAATTTGCTGTCGCTGTTCACCTTCGACCGCGATTCGTGGTCGCCGGTGGTGGAGGAGCTCGCAGACCTCGGACCCGGGGTGTCGCTCGTTGCCGTCGATGCGCCCGCTGGAGTCGATCGTGACGCTCTGATCGCACTGTACGAGGTCGGTGACGTCGGTGCCGTGCTCGTCCGTCCCGACGGCCATGTGGCTTGGCGCACAGCGACGTCGGCAGAGCAGGCTCGGCAGTCACTTGCCGATTTCCTCGGCCGACAATGGGGTGCCTACTTCATGGGCCGCGTCTGAGCATCAACTGCACACCATGTCCGCGAACAGGTCCAGGGCGTCGTCGACTCGGTCTTGATCCGAGGTCACCGCAAGGTCGAGTTGCAGGCCTCGGATCTGGGCGAGAACCGAGGTGGCCAGTGTGCGGGCCCGGGCGGGGGAGTGGCCGTCGGCGCGGAATCGTTCCGTGAGGGGCGAGAGAAAGTCGTCCACGAGCATGGTGGCCGATCTGCCCAGGGGGTCACTCCCGCCTCCGCGAGCGGCGATGATGGCGAACAGTAGTGAGAACTGACGCCGCTCGGCGGGTTCACACAGCAGCTGCCACAGCCGCCGCAACTCGTCGGCGATCGAACCGTTCGACGGACCATCAGCGGAATGCGCCTCGATGCGCGCCAGTAGGTCGCGCCGGATCTTGTCGAGGACGTCCACCAGCAGCAGATCCTTCGACTCGAAATGACGCAACAACGTGGCGTGTGTGACGCCGACTGCCTCTGCCGCCTGCCGCAGTGACCAGTCGAGAGTGCCTTTTTCCAAGACGAATTCGGTGATTCTCGCGAGCAGCTCGGGCCGGCGATGCTGATGTCGCAGCGTTCGCCCGTCCGATCCCGTGCTCGTAGTGTTCATGCCGGGATGGTAGTCGTGAGTCACACAGTTTTCGAGATCTGCGGGCGACGGTCGAACCAGGGGCGCGCTTGTTCGAGCTGGGCGGCCAGCTGCAGCAGCAGGGCCTCGTCGCCGAGTTGGCCGGTGAACTGCGCTCCCATCGGAAGGCCGTCCGGTGTCCAATGCATCGGAACAGTCAGCGCCGGACGTCCCGTCAGATTCGCCAGCTGCGTGTACGGAACCCAGCGCAGGTTCTTGTCGATCATCTGCTCGACGAGGGGGGGTGTCGCAGGAAGCCGGCGGTGCGCGTCTTGAGCAGCAGCGACCCCGCCCGACGCTGAAGCATCGGAGTGTCCAATTCTCCGATGCGCGGCGGCAGATCCGCCAGCGTCGGCGTCAGGAGTAGATCGTACGTTTCGAAGTACGTCGACAGTCGCCGCGTGTGGTCGTGGCGACGCGCAACCGCGTCGACGTAGTCCACGCTCGGTGTGGCCCGTCCTATGGCGGCAATGATCCTGGTGTCGAATTCGAAACTGTCTTCGCTGCAACCTGTTCGACGCTTCGCCTCGTCCAACTCCCAGGCCAGGACGACGAACCACGTCAACAGGAAGTCGCGGGCAAGCGCCTCGTCGTCGAACGGCGGGGTGTCGAGGATGTCGACGTGGTGACCGAGGTCCTCGAGTGTTTTCGCCGTTGTCTCGACGGCTGCGACCGACTCCGGATGAGGATTGGGGTTGATCGACGATTTCACGCACAGGCCGATGCGGAGGCCGCGCGGCGCGTCGTTCAGCCGGGAGAGGAACGATTCGCCTGGGATGGCAGGCTGGAACGGGCCGCTGGTTTCGCCGCCCTCGAGTACGTCGAGCATGGCTGCGGTATCGCGTACCGACCGTGAGACGACGCCCTGAACTGCTGCGCCGTGCATCATTTCGCCGAGAGCCGGACCCATCGGCAGGAGGCCGCGACTCGGCTTGAGGCCGACGAGACCGCAGCACGCTGCGGGTATGCGGATGGATCCGCCGCCGTCGTTGGCCCCCGCCACCGGAACGATCCCGGCTGCGACTGCCGCGGCGGATCCTCCGGATGATCCGCCCGGAGTACGACTGAGATCCCAAGGGTTGTGCGCCGGACCGAACAGTTCGGGCTCGGTGATCCCCTTCGCCCCGAACTCCGGCGTATTGGTCTTCCCGAAGATGACGAGGCCGGCGTCCAGCCATCGCTGTACGACGGTCGAATGCTCGGTCACCGGGGTGCTGGCAAGCGAGGCGGAACCGCTGCTCGACGGAAGTCCGGCGACATCCTGAGCGAGATCCTTGACGAGAAACGGCACCCCGGCGAAAGGCCCTGTCAGCTCGTGGTTCACGCGTTCGCGTGCCTGCGTCTGCATCGGTCGTACGATAGCGTTGAGTGCCGGATTGACGGCCTCGGCCTGGCCGGTGGCGGCGTCGAGCAACTCGGTGGGCGTTACCTGACCGGTCTGCACGAGTTCGGCGAGACCGAGTGCATCGAAACGCTGGTATTCATCGAGGCGCATGCTGATGCAGCGTATCCGCGCGCGGAGATATGTCAACCACTTGGTTTGGATATATCGGTCTTCTCTCGCAACTACGAGTAGGCGGCCGTACCGACACGTTCGAGACCGGCGACGCGCGCGGCGATGTTCTCGCTGAGGTCGCGGACTTCTGCGGCGAGCGCGCCGCGAGACTTGGTATCCGATTCGTGCACGAAGGTGGTCGATCCGACCGTCGCACCGCAGTATTCGACGATTCCGCGTTCGATCTGTGTCCGGAAAGCCTCGTAGACACCATGGCGTTCGAAGCTCTCTGCGTCGTCACCTGCCACCGGGATCAGGTGGACGGTGAGTCGGTCCAGTTTCTTCTCGAATGCGCTTCCCGAGGTGAATTCGTAGGCCCAGCCGGCAACGAAGACGCGGTCGATCCAGCCTTTGAGCAGTGCGGGCATCGACCACCAGTACATCGGGAACACGAGAATCAGGTGGTCTGCGCGATCGATTCGTTCCTGCTCGGCCAGTGCATCTGCGGGTGCATCGGCCTTGCCTTTGAAGAGGGCCAGATCGGCCTCGGTGAATCGCGGATTGAAGTTCTCGGCAGCGAGGTCGGCGATTTCGACGATGCCGCCTGCTGCGTGGATCGCATCGGAAGTGGCTCGGGCAACGTGGTGGGTCAAGGAGTTGGGGTCGGGGTGGGACACTACGACGAGGCTGGTCATGGAAGGTCCTTCTGTTGGCCAACGGGTATATACCAAGAGTAGGTTACTTTTAGTACATAGCGCAAGGAGGTGTCCGATGGTTCGGACGAGACTGTCCCGCGCCGACAGATACGAGCAACTGATCGACGTGTCCTGGGGTCTGGTGCGACAAGAGGGCGCGGATGCTCTGACGCTGGGTCGGCTTGCCGAACGTGCCGGTGTCGCGAAGCCGGTTGTGTACAGCCACTTCGCCTCACGCGCAGACCTGCTGGCCTCGCTTTTTCGGGAGTTCGACGATCGCCAAACGGCAATGCTCGAGGAGTACCTCGAAGCCTCGGAGGAGTCCTTGGTCGGGCGAGCGAATGCCATCGCAAACTCGTACGTGGGGTGTTCATTGGCTCAGGGGCGTGAACTCACGGGGGTGCTGGCTGCGCTGGAAGGTTCGCCGGAGCTCGAGCAAGTCAAACGTGAGTCCGAGCAGGCCTACTCCGACCGATGTCGGACGATCCTCGCGCCTGTCTGCAGTGCAGACCGGTTGACGCAGCCATCGATGACGGCAATTTTCGGTGCTGCGGAGGCGCTTTCGCAGGCGGCGGTATCGGGAGCGCTCTCGGCCGACCAAGCGAAGGATGAACTCGCGACGCTGATCGTTGCGGTCATCGGCAAGACCTGAAGCTGCGAGTTTGCCGCTCAGCCGCAGCGCAGTCGGATATCGTCGGCTGGGCTGCGAAAATGTGTGCCGACTGACGAACTACGACTCGACGGACAACCTATGACGGCATTTCGAACACAGATCCTGCGCGCCCGTGAGTCGTTCTGGTTCCTGCCCGCGCTGCTGGGGATCGCCGCGCTCATGCTGGCCCAGTCGTTGATCTATCTCGACCGCTTCATCGACGACAAGCAGCTCGGCGGGTGGGGCTTTCTGCTGTACCGAGTCGGTGCGAGCGGCAGTCGCGACATTCTCGGCGCCATCGGCGGATCGATGCTGGCGGTGGCGGCGACTTCGTTCTCGATCACGATTGCGGTGTTGGCCACGGCGAGCTCGACATACGGTCCGCGACTGGTTCGGAACTTCATGTCCGACAGAGGCAATCAGTTCGTCCTGGGCATCTTCGGGGCCACTTTCCTGTACAGCTTGATGGTTCTGCGCTCCATTCGTTCCGAATCGGGCGATGGGGTGAATTTCGTCCCCGACATCGCGGTCAACGTGGCCGTACTCCTCGCTGTCATCGACGTGGCGGTTCTCGTCTACTTCATCCATCACATCGCCGACTCCATCCAGGTTTCGACGCTGTCGGCGCGGGTGCGCGGAGAGCTCATGGCGGTCATCGATGCCATGTACCCGAAGGACTCGCCCGACGACGCCACCGAGACGCGTGCGTTGCCCGGTACCGCCGTCGATGTGGACTCCGAGGCTTCGGGCTTCGTCGTCAGAATCGACGAACAGGCGTTGGTCGTGGCCGCGTGCAAAGCGGACAGTGTCGTCGAACTGCGTGTTCGTGCCGGAAGTCATGTGATCGAAGGAGAATGCATAGCCGCAGTCAGCGGCAATACCGGCGACGAGATCGCGAAAGAAATTCGCGGCGCCGTGGTTCTGGGCAATACCCGCACACCGACGCAGGATATCGAGTTCGCGGTTCAGCAGCTCACCGAGATGGCAGTGCGGGCGATGTCGCCGAGCACCAACGACCCGTACACAGCCCGCAACGCACTCGCCGAACTTGCCGTCGGCCTGGTGCCGCTGAGCACCCGTCCTAGGCCTCTGCTCGGCCGCAACGATGGCGAAGGGAACTATCGGTTGGCGATCTCGCGTGCGAGCGTCTCGGAACTGATCGACCAAGTCTTCGACGCAATTCGTCAGTACGGGCTCGGCAACCCGCTGGCCGTGATCGCCGCGGTAGAACTGGGCGAGCGGATCGGCCTGGCGACCGTTCACCAGGAGGTTCGCGGAGCCGTGGTGAAGCAGCTGGCGGCTCTGCGCAACGCGTACGGGTCGGCAGAGGTGGACTCGGTCGATGCGGACAAATGCCGGCTGCGCATCGACGCGGCTACCTCGGCGATCACCGCGAAAGCCTGATCCGGCACGTGTGTTCCGTGCAGTCAGTCCTGAAGGTCTGGACGGGCAACCCTGCCGCACAGCATCATTGAGCGAAAATTTCTGCCCGGAAACTATTGGCACTCTATGGGGGAGAGTGCTAATTTAGGACTCGCACAGTGAAGAGCGATCCGCCACAGGGGCGGGTGCATCGGTTGCAGGAGGTGGTTGCTGTGCTTCGCTTCGATCCGTTCCGTGACCTCGATTCGCTCACCGCGAACATGCTCGGTGCGTCGTCAGGTTCGGACCGTGCCCCACGGTTCATGCCGATGGATCTCTACAAGGTCGATGATCACTATGTTCTCAGTGCCGATCTGCCGGGAGTCGACCCGGGTTCGATCGATGTCGACGTCGATCGCGGGACGCTGACCATCACCGCGCATCGCACGGCCCCGGGTAGCGAAGGGGTGCAATGGCTCTCGTCCGAGCGGTTCGCGGGAACCTACCGGCGTCAGCTTTCTCTCGGGGAAGGAGTCGACCCCGACCGCATCTCGGCCTCCTACGACAACGGCGTCCTGTCGGTCACCATCCCACTTGCTGAGCGTGCGAAGCCGCGCCGAGTCGATATCGCCCGCGCCGATGACAAGGGAACCCGGTCCATCGAGGCGCAGTCCACCTGATCTGCTTCCGTCCCTACGTTTGCGCGCCCTCCTGAGCGGGCACCCTCCTCGGTAGAGGGATCTGAAGAGGCGGAGGCGAGTAGATGGAAGCAGTGGTATGGACCGAAACAGCCGAGCGGCAAGCTTGGTGGAACTCGGTACTGGGAATCGACGCGCAGGCCACGGACGCCAGCGCAGCCTGAGATGCACTACAACATGAAAATACCTGCACGGATGTTCCTTATCCGTGCAGGTATTTCGTGTGCCTAGATGACGCCCTGCGCGATCATCGCGTCGGCGACAGTGATGAAGCCGGAGATGTTCGCGCCGTGCACGTAGTCGCCGGGCATCCCGAACTCCTCGGGCCGTCTCGACGGCGCGGCTGTGGATCCTGCTCATGATCGCTGCGAGTCGCTCGTCGGTGTACTGGAAGGCCCAGGAATCGCGGGATGCGTTCTGCTGCATCTCGAGTGCCGATGTCGCCACACCGCCGGCGTTGGCCGCCTTGCCCGGCGCGAAAGCGACGCCGGCCTCTCGCAGCACCTTGATTGCCGCCGGAGTCGTCGGCATGTTCGCGCCCTCGGCCACCACGTTGACGCCGTTCTTCACCAGTGCAGTGGCGGCCTTGTCGTCGAGTTCGTTCTCGGTCGCCGACGGCAAGGCAACGTCGCAGGGGACGTCCCAGATCGACCCGTCGGCGGTGAAGCTTGCGTGGGAGTGGGCATCGACGTACTCACTGACACGGCCACGCTGCACCTGCTTGATGTCCTCGAGGACCTCGAGATCGATGCCCTTGGAGTCGACGATGTAGCCGGACGAGTCGGAGCAGGCGACGACGAGTCCGCCGAGTTGCTGGATCTTTTCGATTGCGTAGATCGCGACATTGCCCGAGCCGGATACGACCACCCGGGTGCCGTCGAGCGATCGATTGTGGGTCTGCAGCATGTCGTTGACGAAGTACGCCGCACCGTACCCGGTCGCTTCGCGCCGCACCTGTGAGCCACCCCATCCGGTGCCCTTGCCGGTGAGCACCCCGGACTCGTAGCGGTTGGTCAGTCGCTTGTACTGGCCGAAGAGAAAACCGATCTCACGCCCACCGACGCCGATATCGCCTGCCGGCACGTCTGTGTGTTCCCCGATGTGGCTGTGCAGTTCGGTCATGAACGACTGGCAGAAACGCATCACCTCGGCCTCGGAGCGTCCCTTCGGGTCGAAGTCGGAGCCGCCTTTGCCGCCGCCGATCGGCAGACCCGTCAGCGCATTCTTGAAGATCTGCTCGAATCCGAGGAACTTCACGATGCCCAGGTTGACGGTGGGATGAAACCGCAAGCCGCCCTTGTAAGGGCCGAGGACGCTGTTGTACTGCACCCGGAATCCGCGGTTGACGTGTACGGCGCCGCGGTCGTCGGTCCACGGCACCCGAAAGATGATCTGACGCTCGGGCTCGCACAGGCGCTCGATGAGTCCGGCCTCGGCGTAGTGGGGATGGCGATCGAGCACGACGTGCAGCGAATCGAACACCTCGGCGGCCGCTTGATGGAACTCGGGTTCACCGGCATTCCGTGTGCGGACTGTGCTGCAGTCAGTCCTCGGTGAGCTCGGGGGCCAGCTCACGCGTCGCCATTCCGCCGTCCTTGCCGGTGTCGGTGGGGCCGGGATGACCGGCCTTCGGCTCGTCATGGTCGTGGCTGTTGTCGTTCTTGTCCTGCTCATTTGTCGTCATCGGGGGCGGATAACCGTTCGCCCCCGATTTCAACCCGGCTGCGATGTTGGCTTGCGAATGAAGAAGGAGGCTGCGACCGCGATGAGCGAGACGACGCCACCGCATAGGAACGCAGTGTGGATTCCGTCCTGGTTCGCAGCGACGTCCCCGACTCCCGAGGCGATCCGTGAGGTGGCCGTCGTCGACATGACGGTGACGAACAGGGCCGTGCCCGCCGCACCGGCCAGCTGCTGAATGGTGCTGAAGATTGCGCTGCCGTGGGAGTAGTACTGCGGCGGCAGCGACCCGAGGGACGAGGTCATCAGCGGCGTCATGATCGTCGCGAGCCCGATCATGAGGATGCAGTGGATGGCGACGACCATCGGGAGCGCGGAATCGGCGTCGAGCAGCGTCATCAGCCACAGCGCGAGGCTGACGACGATCGAGCCGGGGATGACGAGAGGTCGCGGTCCGACGCGGTCGAACACCCGGCCGACGAACGGCGCGAGCACGCCCATTGCCAGCCCGCCGGGAAGCAGCAGCAGACCGGTCGTCAGAGTGTCGAGGCCGCGGATGTTCTGGAGGTAGAGCGGCAGCAGGATAAGTGCCCCGAACAGGGCCATCATGGAAATCGTGAGCATGCCGAGTCCGATGCTGAACGTCGGCGTCGAGAACGGGCGCAGGTTCAGCAGGGCGCGGTCGGAGTCTTGGCGCGCGATCTGCCTTTGCACGAACACAGCGAGCGCGACGGCGCCCACGACGAGCGGGATCCACACCGGAACCGAGGAGCCCTCCGCCGAATGCCCGATGCTACTCAGGCCGTAGACGAGACCGCCGAAGGCGAGGGCCGAGAGCACGACCGACGCGGCGTCGAACGAGGGCTTGCTGGTGGGTGTCACGTTCTTGACCAAGCGGAATCCGACGGCGAACGCGACCAGCGCGATCGGTAGAACCAGCCAGAACATCCAGCGCCAGTCCAGTGCCTGCAGGATGATGCCGGAGATCGTGGGGCCTATCGCGGGTGCGACGGCGATGACGATGGAGATCACGCCCATCATGCGGCCGCGGCGGTGGGCTGGCACCAGATTGAGCACGGTGTTCATCAGCAGCGGCAGCATCAGGGCGGTGCCGCTGGCTTGGACGATGCGTCCGGTCAGGAGCAGTTCGAACCCCGGTGCGGTCGCGGCGAACAACGTTCCCACCGTGAAGAGCGACATCGATGCCACGAACACCTGGCGCAGCGTGAACCGCTGGAACAGGAAGCCGGTGGTGGGGATGACGACGGCCATGGTGAGCATGAATCCGGTGGTCAACCACTGTGCGGTGGTCGCGGTGATGGAGAGGTCGGTCATCAGGCGCGGTAGCGCGACGCTCATGATCGTCTCGTTGAGGATCATCACGAAGGAGGACACCACGAGGATGCCGATGAGCAGGCCGGCGCCGGGTGGTAGCTCCGAGGTGCCGGACTGGCTCTTCGATGAGTCGATCGCGTCTGTCTGCATGTCTGTCGATGATCCTTCTGGGAACTGCGGCGAAGTGGGTGTCGATAGTGTGAGTTCAATTGAGAGTGACTGTCAACATGATTTCCGCTGGTAAGTTGGCGTCAACGAAAAGGAGTGGTCGTGATGGACCCGAACGTGCCGGACCTTCGAGAGCGTCGGCGCCGCGCGACCCGCCACGAGATATCCCTCGCTGCGCTCGACCTGTTCGAGCAGCGCGGTGTCGCTGCCACTACCGTCGACGAGATCGCGAAAGCGGCGGGAGTTTCCGCGAGCACCTTCTTTCGGCATTTCAAGACGAAGGAGGAGTCGATCCTCGCTGTCGACCTCGAGATCGACGCGGAGATCGACGCGTGGCTCGAGGCCGTTGCGCCCCCCGAGGTCGACCTGGCCGGCATGGAGGCGATCTACGCCCGCGCCGCGGCTCGCCTCGTCGAGGCCTCGGACGAGATCAAGAGTCGTGTCCTGCGCACACGTCGGCTGATCGTGGGCGACGCACACCTGCGCTCGGCGGCGATGGCCCTCGACGCGACTACCCTGTGCCGACTGGCGGACGTGGTCGCAGACAAACTCGGCGGGCGTGAGTCCCTGACGCCCGCCCGGTTGCTCGTCGAGGGGGCCGGAATGACACTGCGGATCGCGTTCGACGAGTGGGCCACCCGCGTCGATGCGGGCGAGGACGCCGATTTCGGCGAGATCTATGCGAACGCGCGGGCCGAACTGCGCCGCGTGGTGCGCTGACACTCGGGTACTCGGATACTCAGATCCCCAGGGCTCCGGTTGCCATGGCACGCAGTAGGATTCGTGACCGCTTGGACACCGTGCGGTTCGCGCTGAACGGAGTCGAGTTCATCAGCCCGAAGGCAGCGTGCGCGGTGGTGCGCGCGTCCGATTCCTCCAGGGTGGGATCGAGGCGGCGCAGCACGGACACCCAGATCTCGACGTACTCGCGCTGCATTCGGCGCACTTTGCGGTGCGCGGCGTCGGGAAGCGATTGCAGGTCTCGGTCCTGGATCTCGATCAGTGCGGGCGAGGTGAGCGCGAAGTCGAGGTGGAAGTCGATGAGATCGCCCAGCACCTCAGCGGGCGTCTTCTCGGTTGACGCCACCCGCTGCCCGCCGGTGAGCAGGTACTCGGAAATGTCGACGAGCAGTTCGACCAACACCGCTTCCTTGTTGGGGAAGTGCCGGTAGACCGCGGGTCCGCTGATGCCCACCGCTGCGCCCAGGTCTTCGAGCCGCACGCCGGCGAAGCCGCGGTCGGCGAACAGCGTGGCCGCGGCAGCGAGAAGCTCGGCTCGGCGTTCGGCTTTTTTCACTTCCCGGCTGGTGGGGGCGCGGGTATCGACGGTCATCTCGTGCTCGCTTTCGAAGAAGTCCTCGACAACTCGGTTAATCGTAGTTTACTGTTCACACGGTTAGTCACGATTAACTGAAACTGACCCGCCGACCAACGAAACGAGGGCACGACCCATGGCAATCGACTCGGCCGGGCACCGCGCACAGCACGAGAAGCTGGCCACCGAACTCGCGAACGAACTCGCGAGGGCCGCCCTCGGTGGCAGCGAGACATCACGGCAGCGTCATATCGACCGAGGCAAACTCCTCCCACGCGAGCGCGTGAACGAGTTGCTCGACCCTGGCAGCCCCTTCCTCGAAATCGCGGCGCTCGCAGCTCACGGCATGTACGACGGTGAATCACCGGGTGCAGGCATGATCGCGGGTATCGGTCGTGTGTCGGGACGAGAGTGCGTCGTCGTCGCCAACGACGCCACCGTCAAAGGTGGCACCTACTACCCGATGACGGTGAAGAAGCACCTGCGGGCCCAGGAGATCGCCTCGCAGAATCGGTTGCCGTGCGTCTACCTGGTCGACTCCGGCGGCGCGTTCCTCCCGCGGCAGGACGAGGTGTTTCCTGACCGAGATCACTTCGGCCGAATCTTCTACAACCAGGCAAATCTGAGTGCCCGAGGGATCGCGCAGATCTCGGCCGTGATGGGGTCCTGCACCGCGGGCGGCGCCTACGTTCCGGCGATGAGCGACGAGGCGGTGATCGTCAGAAACCAGGGCACCATCTTTCTCGGCGGGCCGCCGCTGGTGAAAGCAGCCACTGGGGAGGTCGTCACCGCAGAGGAACTCGGCGGCGGAGACCTGCATTCGAAGGTCTCCGGCGTCACCGATCACCTCGCCGACGACGACCGTGATGCGCTGCGGCGCGTGCGCGCGATCGTCTCGACACTCGGGCCGCGTTCCGAACGTCCCTGGGGCACAGTCCCAACGCGCCCGGCGATCGCGGATCAAAGCGAGCTCTACGACGTCGTTCCCACCGATCCCCGGACGCCATACGACGTGCGAGAGGTGATCACGCGGATCGTCGACGCCGGCGAGTTCGACGAGTTCAAGGCCGAATACGGCAAGACGCTCGTCACCGGCTTCGCGCATCTGCACGGGCACCCCGTGGGCATCGTCGCCAACAACGGCGTCCTTTTCGGCGAGTCGGCGATGAAGGGCGCGCACTTCATCGAGCTCTGCGATAAGCGCAGTATCCCACTGTTGTTCCTGCAGAACATCTCCGGCTTCATGGTCGGCCGCGACTACGAGGCAGGCGGCATCGCCAAGCACGGCGCGAAAATGGTGATGGCCGTCGCGTGTGCGCGCGTGCCCAAGCTGACCGTCGTCATCGGCGGCTCCTACGGCGCGGGGAATTACTCGATGTGCGGCCGCGCCTACTCACCGCGCTTTCTGTTCATGTGGCCCAATGCGCGGATCTCCGTCATGGGCGGTGAACAGGCGGCGTCGGTGCTGGCCACCGTGCGCAGCGACCAACTAGACGCTGCTGGAAAGCCCTGGTCCGAGCAGGACCAGGAGAAGTTCAAGGAGCCGATCCGCGAGCAGTACGAATCGCAGGGCAACCCTTACTATTCGACGGCTCGACTGTGGGACGACGGCATCATCGATCCCGTCGATACCAGAGAAGTTCTCGGACTGGCGCTCTCGGTGTGTGCGAATGCACCTCTCGAGCCGGTCTCCTACGGCGTTTTCAGGATGTGAGTGAAGTGAGAAGCAATTTCGACACCGTCCTCGTCGCCAATCGTGGTGAGATCGCGGTACGAGTCATGCGCACGCTGCGGCGCATGGGAATTCGATCCGTGGCAGTCTACAGTGATGCCGATGCCGACGCCCGGCACGTACGTGAGGCGGACACCGCGGTACGGCTCGGGCCGGCGTCGGCGCGGGAAAGCTACCTCGTCATCGACAAGGTGATCGCCGCTGCCGTGGAAACCGGTGCACAGGCCATCCATCCCGGCTACGGATTCCTTTCCGAGAACGCCGGTTTCGCGGCTGCCTGCCACGCCGCGGGTATCGCATTCCTCGGCCCGTCCGCCCGCGCCATCGAGGTGATGGGAGACAAGATCACCGCCAAGAACGCGGTCTCGGCCTTCGGTGTCCCCGTCGTCCCCGGCATCGCCCGCCCCGGACTCACCGACGCCGATCTGATCGACGCGGCCGGCGATATCGGCTACCCCATTCTGGTGAAACCCTCGGCCGGAGGCGGCGGGAAGGGTATGCGGCTGGTCGAAAAACACGAGGACCTCGCCGCGGCGCTCGCGAGTGCCCGCCGCGAGGCATCGTCCTCCTTCGGCGACGACACGCTCTTCCTCGAGCGGTTCGTGTTGCGACCCCGCCACATCGAGGTCCAGGTCCTCGCGGACGAGCACGGCAACGTCGTGCACCTCGGTGAGCGCGAATGCAGCCTGCAGCGGCGCCACCAGAAGGTGATCGAGGAGGCGCCGTCGCCGCTGCTCGACGCCGAGGCTCGGGCGCGCATCGGCGAGGCCGCCTGCAATACCGCGCGCAGTGTCGACTACTCGGGGGCCGGGACGGTGGAGTTCATCGTCTCCGCAGACCGTCCCGACGAGTTCTTCTTCATGGAGATGAACACCCGCCTGCAGGTCGAGCACCCCGTCACCGAGATGGTGACGGGCATCGACCTCGTCGAATGGCAGGTCAGGGTCGCCGCGGGGGAGAAGCTGACCCTCGCGCAGAACGACATCGTCCTCACCGGCCACGCCATCGAGGCCCGCGTCTACGCCGAGGATCCCGGTCGTGGATTCCTGCCTACGGGTGGCGACGTGGTGGGGCTGCGTGAACCAACAGGTGACGGCATCCGCGTCGACTCCGGGCTGTCCGTCGGCACCGTTGTCGGCAGTGACTACGACCCGATGCTCTCGAAGGTGATCGCGTACGCCGACAGCCGCCCCGCCGCGTTGCGCGCGCTCGACCGTGCACTCTCCGACACGGCCGTCCACGGCGTCGTCACCAACATCGAGTTCCTTCGATTCCTGCTCGCGGACACCGATGTCGAGGCAGGGCGACTCGATACCGGGTTGCTGGATCGACGAGTCGCGGACTTCGTCCCCGCCGCGGTGCCCGAGGAGTACGTCATCGCCGCGGCCGCTCAGCTGTGGGTGTCCGGGTGGCCGAGCGGCGACGCCGATCCGTGGTCGATACCGAGCGGATGGCGGATCGGCGCGCACGCGCCCACGGTCTTCCGGCTTGCTTTCAGCGGCGGCGACGCCCACGTGAAGATCACGGGCACTCCGGGAGCAGCGACCGTGGTGGTCGACGACGGTGAGCCACGCACGCTCACGGCATCCACTGCGGCGGGTGCGGTGACGGTGGTACTCGGCGGCCGCCGAACCACTTTCGCTCTCGCGTGCGGAGGTGACGCGCTGTGGCTGTCGGGATCGGCGGGAACCTGGTCGGTGCGGGTGGTCGCGGAGGCCGCTGTCCGCGAGGACGACGCCCATAGCGGCGACGCCGAGATCACCAGCCCGATGCCAGGATCGGTCATCGCCGTCGGGCTCGCCGACGGTGACGACATACAGGCCGGCGCGACAGTGGTCGTCGTCGAGGCCATGAAGATGGAACACGCGTTGACCGCGCCCACCGACGGCACCGTCGAACTGCTCGTCGGCGTCGGGGACCAAGTTCGCGTCGACCAACTGCTCGCACGAGTCATCCACCGCATCGAATCCTAAGGACACATCATGAACGCTTATCTCTCCACCGGAATGCTCCCGGACGAGTACGAACAGCTGCGGAAGACTGTCGCGGACTTCGCCCGCACCGTGGTGGCCCCGGTATCGGCCAAACACGATGCCGAACATTCGTTTCCGTACGAGGTCGTCGCCGGAATGGCCGATATGGGACTGTTCGGGCTGCCGTTCCCCGAGGAATACGGCGGCATGGGCGGGGACTACTTCGCGCTCTGCCTCGCGCTCGAGGAACTCGGCAAGGTCGACCAGAGCGTCGCCATCACACTGGAAGCGGGCGTCTCACTCGGCGCGATGCCGGTGTACCGCTTCGGCACCGAAAAGCAGAAGCAGGCGTGGCTGCCGCAGCTCGCGAGCGGAAAGAACCTCGCGGCGTTCGGGCTGACCGAACCCGGCGCCGGCAGCGACGCGGGAGGCACCAAGACCACCGCCAAGCGCGACGGCGACGACTGGATCATCAACGGCAGCAAACAGTTCATCACCAACTCCGGCACCGATATCACCTCCCTGGTGACGGTCACCGCCGTCACCGGAGTCGACGAGGCGACCGGCAAGAAGCACATCTCCTCGATCCTGGTGCCCGCGGACACACCCGGTTTCGTGGCCGGGCCCGCCTACGACAAGGTCGGCTGGAACGCCTCGGACACGCATCCGCTGAGCTTCACCGACGTTCGGGTCCCGCAGGAGAACCTCCTCGGCGACGAGGGCCGTGGGTACGCGAACTTCCTGCACATCCTCGACGAGGGACGCATCGCGATCGCCGCCCTGTCGGTGGGCGTCGCGCAGGGATGTGTGGACGAAAGCATCAAATATGCCCGCGAGCGTGAAGCGTTCGGCACGCCCATCGGCCGAAACCAGGCGATCTCCTTCAAGATCGCGCGCATGGAAGCCCGCGCACATGCCGCGCGCGCGGCCTACTACGACGCCGCCGCACTGATGCTGTCCGGCAAGAACTTCAAGAAGGAAGCCTCCATCGCCAAACTCGTCGGCTCCGAAGCGGCGATGGACAATGCCCGCGACGCCACGCAGATCCACGGCGGCTACGGCTTCATGAACGAGTACACCGTCGCTCGGCATTACCGCGACAGCAAGATCCTCGAGATCGGCGAGGGCACCACCGAGGTTCAGCTGATGCTCATCGCACGGGGGTTGGGGCTGTGACTCGTATTCGGCAGCGCGGGTTGTGGTTCGAGGAGATGGAGGTCGGCGCTGTCTACGAGCATCGGCCGGGTCGGACGGTGACCGAGGCCGACAACACGCTGTTCACCACCCAGACGATGAACACTCAGGCGCTGCACCTCGATGCCGCCTACAGCTCGACCACGACATTCGGTGAGCGATTGGTCAATTCGATGTTCACTCTCTCGACCCTGGTCGGGCTGTCGGTCGGGCAGTTGACGCAGGGCACCATCGTGGCGAACCTCGGCTTCTCGGAAGTGTCGTTTCCCAAGCCGCTCTTCCACGGGGACACGCTGTACGCCGAGACGCTGATCTCGGACAAACGTGAATCGAAGAGCCGGCCCGGTGAAGGCGTCGTGACGTTCACGCACACGGGCCGCAATCAGCACGGCGACATCGTCGCACTCGCAACGCGCAAGACCCTGGTCCAGATGCGACCTGCCGAGGAGGGCGCGTCGTGACGTGGGAACCCGCCGGACCGGCGTGGTTGTTCTGTCCGGCTGATCGGCCCGAGCGGTACGGCAAGGCGGCAGCTGCCGCCGACGTGGTGATCATCGACCTCGAGGACGCGGTTGCCGCAGCGGACAAACCTGCAGCACGCGAGGCGCTGGCTGCGTCCTCGCTCGATCCCGATCGCACCGTGATCAGGGTGAACGCCCACGGGACGGGTGATCTCGGGGCCGATCTGGAGGTTCTGACGCGGACCGACTACCGCCGGGTGATGCTGGCGAAGACCGAGAGCGCCGAGCAGGTGCGGGCACTGGAAAGCTACGAGGTTGTGGCACTGATCGAGTCCCCGCTGGGTGCGGTGATGGTGAACGAGATCGCCTCGGCGGAGAACGTGATCGGTGCGATGTGGGGTGCCGAGGATCTGATGGCTGCCCTGGGCGGCAACTCCAGCAGGTTCTCCGACGGCAGCTACCGCGATGTTGCTCGTCATGTGCGGACATCGACGCTGTTGGCGACCAAGGCGAGGGGCCTGTTCGCACTCGACTCGGTGGTACTCGACATCGAGAACGTCGACCGATTGCGTAGCGAAACCGACGACGCCGTCGCAGTGGGTTTCGACGGCAAGGTGGCCATCCATCCGCGTCAGGTGCCGGTGATCCGCGAGGCCTACGCCCCGTCGGAGGCGGACCTCGCGTGGGCGCGCAGGGTGTTGGGCGCGGTGTCCTCGAACAGGGGAGTCTTCGAATTCGAGGGCAAGATGGTCGACGCGCCGGTGCTCCGGCAGGCGGAGAGAATCCTGGCCCGGGGGGCGTCCGCGCAGTCTCGGTGATGCGGTCAGGTCCTGGGAGTGGTCCGGCCAGTACCCCGTCCTATCCGATCGGGTAGTTCGGACCCGCGGACGGGCGGTTCCCAGCAGATTGTCTTGTCGTGAGACACATCGAAGCGTCAGAGTGAGCAGAGTCACACAGCACTCACCAGGAGGATTCGATGGCTATCGAGCTCAATCAGATCTGGGACTTCCCGATCAAGGAATTCCACCCCTTCCCTCGCGCCCTCCTCGGAGTCGGCGCGCACGACATCATCGGCGTCGAGGCAAAGAACCTCGGCTTCAAGCGCTCGCTGCTCGTCACCACCGGCCTGCGCGGCTCCGGCATCATCGAGGAACTGATCGGCAAGATTGAGTACCAGGGCGTCGAGGTGGTTCTGTTCGACAAGGTCGAGTCGAACCCCAAGGACTACAACGTCATGGAGGCCGCGGCCCTCTACCAGAAGGAGAAGTGCGACAGCATCATCTCCGTTGGTGGCGGCTCGAGCCACGACGCGGCAAAGGGTGCGCGCATCGTCATCGCCCACGACGGCCGCAACATCAACGAGTTCGAAGGATTCGCCAAGTCCACGAACAAGGAGAACCCGCCTCACATCGCCGTATCCACTACGGCGGGAACGGGTTCGGAAACCTCGTGGGCATACGTCATCACCGACACCTCCGATATGGACAACCCGCACAAGTGGGTCGCCTTCGACGAAGCGTCCATCGTCACCGTCGCCATCGACGACCCGCTGCTCTACTACACCTGCCCTCAGCACTTCACCGCGTACTGCGGATTCGACGTGTTGGCGCACGGCAGTGAACCGTTCGTCTCCCGCCTCGACTTCGCGCCTTCGCTGGGCAACGCCCTGTACTCGGTGGAACTCGTCGCGCAGAACCTGCGGGAAGCGGTCTACGAGCCGCGCAACCTCAAGGCCCGCGAGGGAATGATGAACGCGCAGTACATCGCCGGTCAGGCATTCAACTCGGGCGGACTCGGCATCGTGCACTCGATTTCGCACGCGGTCAGTGCCTTCTTCGACTCGCACCACGGCCTCAACAACGCGATCGCACTGCCGCGTGTGTGGGAGTACAACCTTCCCTCCCGCTACCAGCGCTACGCACAACTTGCCGGAGCGCTCGGCGTCGACACGAGGAACCTCTCCACCGTGCAGGCCGCCGACGCGGCGGTGGAAGCTGCGATCAGGTTGGCCAAGGACGTCGGAATCCCCGACAACTTCGGCCAGGTGACCACCAACTCGTACGACAAGAACCGGATGAACACCGGCAAGTACACCGGTCGCGGCGACGTCATCACCGGTGACGACAAGACCGTGCTGCGGATCTCGGAGCACATCCAGGGTGACTGGTGCACACCGGGCAACCCCCGCGAAGTAACCGTCGACTCGATGATCCCCGTGGTTTCGCACGCGATCAACGAATCCTACTGACCCGCAAGTAACGGACAGGGAGCTTCACAGACATGACATCGGCCGGCTTCGAGACCAACAGTGATTCGATCTTTTCCGACAGCGCGATCACCGTCCGCGACGGCTTGCGCGAGACGGGCTACATAGCGGGCGACGATCTCGCCGTCGTGGTTCATCTCGCGCTTGCATTGGATCGGCCGCTGTTGCTCGAAGGTCCGGCCGGTGTCGGCAAGACCGAACTGGCCAAGGCGCTCGCCACCGCAGGCGGGCGCCGGCTGGTCCGGCTGCAATGCTACGAGGGCCTGGACGACAACCGTGCCCTCTACGAATGGGACTACGCCAAACAGCTACTGCACGTGCAGATGTTGCGCGAACGCATCGGCGTCGAACTGGCAGACGCCGAGAGCACCGAGGAGGCGTCGGCGATACTCGCAGGCAAGGACTTCGGGTTGTACTCCGAGAAGTTCCTCTCGGTACGGCCACTGCTCGACGCCATCCTGTCGGAGGAGCCCGTCGTGCTGCTCATCGACGAAGTCGATCGAACCGAGGAATCGATGGAAGCGCTGCTGCTCGAGATTCTCGCGGAGAAGCAGATCACCATCCCCGAGGTGGGCACCTTCACCGCCCGATCCAACCCGTGGGTCATCCTGACCTCCAACGACACTCGTGAGTTGTCCGCGGCGCTCAAGCGTCGCTGTCTGCACTTCTCCGTAGGATTCCCGACGATGGAGCAGGAGCGGGAAATCGTGTCCTCCCGCGCCCCCGAAGTCGAGGAGAACACCGTAGCCGACGTGGTCGACTTGGCTCGATCGCTACGCGAGCTGCCGCTGCGCAAGAGCCCCTCGGTTTCCGAGGTCATCGACGCCGCGCGAGCCGCCATGCTCTTGAAAGACCATGACACCGAACGCACCCGCGAGATCCTGATGGCGGCTCTGCTCAAGTACGGCAGCGATGTCGACCTCGTGCGCGGCCGTGCCGACCTCCCGGTGGAACCGTCGCGGGAGCAGCCCCGTCCGAGCGTCGCCTCGCGTCCTCCGAATACCACCACGGCGGCATTCCGGGGTCGCGGTGGCAAGGATCGTGGGGGGATCGGCAAGTAATGAGAACTCCGGCATACGTACTCGACCTGATCTCGGCGGTCTTCGGCCGTCTGCTGCGTCGATACGGCGTCGCTGCCTCGCCGGCCGAGGTGATCGAGGTGCGACGCGTCCTCGGTCTGCTCGGTGCGGGCGATATCGCCGTGCTGGAAGCGGCCCTGCGGGCGACGTGCGCGAAATACACCCACGAGCAGGACGGCTTCGACGCCGCCTTCGAGGCCCTGTTTCGTCCGCGAGCGGTGACGGTACTCGACGATTTTCGGCCCAGCCGGGCGGAACCACCGGCGGGTGCGCCGACGGACCTCGAGATCTCGAACGACGATCACGAGACCGGGCGCTACGCCGACTACAACGAGCGTGCAGCCGAGGTCGGCGAGTTCTTCGACACGCCGGAGGCGGACGCCGGGTTCAACCCGCACAAGGACGACGACGATCTCTCCATCACCGGAAGCGACTCCAATTTGGCAGTCGACACCGAAAGCGACAGTGGCCGCCGCGGGGTGTCCTTCACCGTCGATGTCGACCATGCCGACTCCGCGGTGGTCGGTGA
Source organism: Rhodococcus sp. I2R (assembly GCF_020889545.1). Taxonomy (NCBI): domain Bacteria; kingdom Bacillati; phylum Actinomycetota; class Actinomycetes; order Mycobacteriales; family Nocardiaceae; genus Rhodococcus; species Rhodococcus sp. I2R. Next base: position 26,336 of record NZ_JAHUTG010000022.1, on the reverse strand, counting down.
CCTCTCGTCGGCCCAGGCGATGGTCTCGCAGGGCACGCTCCGATGGGACGATCCCGAGGGGATTCTGGGTTGGCTGGACGCCTACGACCCCAACGCGTTCTACGGTGGCCAGAGCAGCGGTGAACAACTCACCGCAGCGCAGCTCGAGAGACTGGTCGACGCGGTGGAGGCTTTCGTCGCAGCTGTTGCCGGCAGCGGACGAGAGGTGGCGACGCCGTCGATGGCGCCCGCCGCCGAGATTCCCTCTCGGGCGGAGGTGAACAACGCGTGCCGGGAAGTGTTGCGCCGCATGCGCGGTACACCGCGCCCTCGTCCGCGAGAGGCTACCAACGGTCGACTGAACATGCGCCGCACGGTGCGGGCCAGTATGGGTACCGACGGTGTGCCGTTCCATCTGATGGTGGACAAGCCCGTGCCGGAGCGGGTGCGACTGCTTATCCTGGCGGATGTGTCGCTGTCGGTACGGCCGATCACTGCCTTCACCCTGCGTCTCGCGCAGGCGATGCGGCACCGCACCAACAGGTGCACGGTGCTGGCCTTCGTGGACCGTCCCGTCGACGTGACCGACCTGCTGGCCCGTAGTACCGGGGACGACGCGCTCGCATCCGTGCTCGCGGCCCCAGAACTCGATCTCACTGCGAGCAGCGACTACGGCCGAACCCTCGAAGAGTTGCTCACCACACACGGATCGAAGGTGACCGCGCGGACGTCGGTGCTCATCGTCGGTGACGGTCGATGCAACGGGCTGCCGCCGCGGGTGGACAAGCTCGAGGAACTGGCCCGTAAGGTCCACCGCCTGGCCTGGGTGACGCCGGAGCAGGAGCGGTACTGGACACAGGCCTCGTGCGCGATGGGCGACTACGCGAAGGTGTGCAACGGCGTCGTCACCGCCCGTGACGCCCGTCAGCTGATAGAACAGGCGCCCGAACTGGGCAACGCCCTGCGCTGACGGACGCTATTTCCACCCCGCGCTCTCTTCGGCGGCTCGGTGAGTTTGCTCCAGGAACCGCATGAGCATCGCTTCGGGATCGGGTGCCTGACGCACCAGATGGTATGGAAGTACGTACTCACCCAGTGTCGAGTCCCAGAATGCCGGTGCCTCCACGCCTGGGTGGGTGTCGTAACCCTCCGGGTGCGGGTAGGCGTAGGCGTAGAAGATGCCCTCTTCCGCGCCGCCCGGCCAGTAGCCGGCACTCGATACCTCGTCGCTGTAGGCCTCGTGCATCACCCAATCCGGGCAGTTCGGAACACCTCCGGGATGTTGCGGTGCAGGTCGGCCCGAGAATCGGGTCACCGCGAGATCGAAAGCACCCCAAAAGAAGTGGACCGGGCTGGACTTGCCGCGGAAGTCTGCGCGAAACTGCGAAAATACCGAATACGCGCTGACGAGGGATTGCCAGAATGCTGACATGGCTTTCGCGTTGTAGGCCGAGTGTGCGGTGTCCTCGGCGAAGGGGGTGGCATCGGGGAGTTCGACAGGGGTGCCCATGATGGGAATGTCGAATCCGAGTTCGGTGAGGTGGCGGGTGTACTCGCTGTAGAAATCGGCGACCGTTCGTGGCTGCAGTTTCATCCGTCGCGTCGAACCGTCGGTGACCAGGAAGATCAACTCGTGGTCGAGAAAATCGAATCGGATCTCGAGTCCACGCGTTCCGGCGGGCATCAGGGATGTGGTGAGCCCCCGCGCGTCGACGTACAGCGTCACTCCCCACCAGTGGTTGGTGGTCGGCCCGAGGGCCATGCGCGTTTTTCCCACGATCTGTGTCCACAGGTGGACGGTGTCGCGAGTGTCGATCCATGAATCCACGGGCAGAGCAGGCCAAGCATCAGGCGTGTGAGTCATGTAAACCATGATGGACTCTCCGGCCCGTCCGCGCATCGGTGATCGACGGATGCGTCGCGGTCCGACCTCCCTAGTCGAACGTCACCCGCACGGATACCGGTGTCGTCGCCAGGGCGGCGAAGGTGGCCCCGACGAGTCGGCCGAGCACCGCGTTGTTCGCGAACGATCGGGCGCGGACCGCGACATCGTCGCCGTGCACGAATTCCGCGATCCCGCTGCGCCACCGGTCACCGACCCGCAGCCGCACCCGCGGGTCGGCGGTGATGTTCGCGCCCCATCCCGACCGGGTTCCGTGCTGGGAGATGATCCACGCGCCGGTCTCGTCGAACTTCGCCGATACCGGTACCCGACGGGTCAGAGCGGACTTGCGTCCCACGGTCTCGATGTCGGTCATGAGCTTGACCTGGACACCGGCACCGGTGAGTCCGCGTACGAGCGGGTTGGCGACGTATTTTCCGACGACGCGTTCGACTTGGAACTTTCGAGAGGTGTCATCGGTGGCCGCAGTTCCGCCGCGACGGCTACGGAAGGCGTCGAACCCGTTGCGGCGCAACGTGGTCACTGCGGTTCGCCACACGGGTCGCTGCGGATCGGGCTCTCCGCCGGCCCCGATCAGATGCAGTTGGTCGGTGTGCCACTGCAGATCGAGGGCGCCGTCCAGAGCTTTCAGTGGTGCATAACGTTTGGGGAGTCCGAGGGTGATGCGCGGCGATTCCAGCCGGTCGACCTCGTCGCGGATCAACGCGTGGCCTGCGTCGGTGGCGACGGCAGCCGGCCGGCCCAGTCCGACCACGTCACAGTCGCTCGATTCGACAGCGAGGGTCATCGCCGAACGCGTCCGGAAGCCGCCGGTCACGGCGAGGGGGACTGCGCCTGCGGCGAGCCGAACCTCGCGCGCATAGTCCAGGAAATACGCTTCACGCTGGGAGGTGCTGTCCGGCGCAGCCTTGTGCGAGAGCCCCATCATCGCCGGGGATTCGTAACTGCCGCCACTGATCTCGATGAGGTCGATGTGCTCGTGCACGAGACGTTCGACCACCAGGCGAGACTCTTCCTCGCTGAACCCGCCCTTCTGGAAGTCCGCGGAGTTCAGTTTGATGCCGACGGCGAAACCTGGCGATACTGCGGCGCGGATGGCGCGGACCACGGCGAGGGGGAATCGCATCCGCCCCTCGAGATCGCCGCCCCAGGCGTCATCCCGCTTGTTCGCACTGGGGGAGAGGAACTGCGAGACGAGGTAACCGTGCGCCCCGTGAATCTGGACGCCGTCGAAACCCGCGGTCTCGGCGACCACGGCTGCTGTTGCGAAGCGGTCGACGATGTCCTCGATCTGTTCTGACGTCAGCGCCTCGGGTACCGGCAGCCCTGGAACGCTCGACGCGATCGCCGACGGCGCGACCGGCCTGGCCCGGGTCGCGAGGGGATTGGCTTGGCGGCCCGGGTGGTTGAGCTGCATCCATATCGACGGGCGTGCATCTGCTGCGGACGCGCCGGTCTTGAACGCGTCGGCCCAGCGGGTGAGGGCGTCGAGGTCCCGGTCGTCCTCGATGACCACGTTGCCCGGTTCGCCGATGTGCATGCGGTCGACCATGACGTTTCCGGTCACCACGAGCCCGTAGCCGCCCGATCCCCACTGGGCGTAGAGGCGCTCGAGCCGGGCGTCGGGGGCGTGTGAGGCGGTGCCCAGCCCCTCGCTGAGTGCTGCTTTCATGAGCCGGTTGGGCAGGGTTTGCCCGCACTCGAGTGTCAGTGGTGTGGCGAGGGTGTCGGACGGGCGGTGTTCAACGGTGGTCATGCCACTCCCGGGGATATGATGAACTGCATATTGAAACCAGGTTAAGCGTAACCGGCGGTTACGTCAATGGAGTTGCAGTCGCGAGGGGTGGGTATGGCCAGAAGTACGGCACGCGAGGATATGTTGCGCAGCGCCGCGCTGCTCTTTCGTGAGCGGGGCGTCGAGGCGACCTCTCTCGCCGACGTCATCGACCACGCGGGTGCACCTCGCGGGTCTATCTACCATCATTTTCCCGGAGGGAAGCCGCAGCTCGTGGAAGAGGCGACGCGGACCGCGGGGGCTCTGATGGGGTCGATGATCTCGGCCGGGCTCGCCGCAAGTGGCCCGGCGGAGACGTTGCGCGCACTCATCGCCGATTTTCGTGACCAGCTGGTGGCGACCGACTACGCCGCCGGATGTCCCGTCGTTCCCGCGGCTCTCGAGGGTTCTGCGTCCCCAGCGGCGCTTGCCGCGGCGGGGGAGTCGTTCACTTCGTGGGAGGACACCATTGCGGCCTCGCTGTGGCAGCGCGGGTTGGCGCAGGAGCGCTCGCGCAGTCTCGCAACCATGGCGATTGCAGCCTTCGAGGGGGCGCTGATGATTGCGAAAGCCCAGCGCAGCACCCGTGCGCTCGACCGAACGGAGGCCGAGTTGATTCGGTGGATCGACGCCGCGCTGGAGGGTGCGGATTCAGTCCGCGCGCACTAGCCCTGTTGCTATAACTCGCGGTTACGTATAACTTTCGATTCGTGTCGCTATGTCGAGCGTCATAGTCGAAGGGATTTCCCAATGCCTCTGCCAATGCAACTCCGTCCTGCCGAGCACGGCCTGACCGCCCATCGGCGCTGGGTGGCGCTGGCGGTGATCTGTACCGCCGAACTGCTGGTGGTGCTGGACAACACCATCGTCAACGTCGCACTCCCGTCGATGGGCCTCCAACTGCGAGCGAGCATGAGCGGCCTGCAATGGGTCGTCGACGCCTACACGCTCACCTTCGCCGGACTGCTGTTGGCATTCGGTCATCTGGGCGACCGGCACGGTCGCAAGAAAGTGATGATGATCGGCCTGGTCGGCATTGCCGTCATGTCGATCGGCGGCGCGATCGCAGCCGACCTCGGCCAGGTTGTCGCGGCCCGGGCCGCGATGGGAGTGTGCGCAGCCGCGGTGTTCCCGGCGACACTGGCGCTGATCATCAACATCTTCACCGACGCCCGGGAGCGAGCCCTGGCAATTGCCGCCTGGACGGCCATGGCCGGGTTTGCCATTGCCATCGGCCCCACTGCGGGAGGCTTTCTCCTCGAACACTTCTCGTGGCACTCTGTGTTCTGGATCAACGTGCCGGTCGCCATCGGAGTACTGGCCGCTGCTGCGCTCTTCGTTCCCGAGTCGCGGGCTGCGCACGTCGGCAAGTACGACCCGCTGGGAATCGTGCTGTCCCTCGTCGGTATCACCGTTCTCGTCTGGGCCGTGATCGAAGCGCCGCATCGCGGTTGGGTGTCCGCGATCAGTGTCGCCGCCTACGTGGGCGGCGCCCTGTGTCTGGCAGTGTTCGTCTGGTGGGAACTGCGCACCGAATCGCCCGTGCTGGACATGAACCTGTTCCGAATACGACGATTCGCATTGCCCGCGTTGGCCATCGCCGTCGGCTACTTCAGCATGTTCGGCTTTCTGTTCATGATCACCCAATACTTCCAGGGCGTCATGGAGTTGAGTCCACTCGAATTCGGCATCCACTCGCTCCCGTTTGCAGCGTCCATCGCGGTGGGTGCCCCGATGGCCACCCTCATCGCGCAACGGGTCGGCACGACTGCAGTGATCGTGCTCGGGCTCATGGTGATGAGCGCAGGAATGTTCATCGCCGGGCAGGTGCAGGTCGAGACGCCGTACCTGGGGCCAGTCCTGATCTCGATGGTCCTGATGGGCCTGGGGCTCGCGATCGTCCAGGGCCCGGCGACGGAGTCCATCATGTCCTCGGTCTCGCTCGACGAAGCCGGCGCCGGGTCCGCCGTCAACGACACCACCCGCGAGGTCGGCGGCACCCTCGGCGTGGCGGTACTCGGATCGATCGTCGCCTCGGTCTACACCACGAAGGTGGGGCCGCTCGTCGACGCAATCCCCGACGCCCTCATGGAGCCGTATCAGAAAGCGTTCGCGAGAGAAACGGTGGTCAGCGTCATCGAGATCGTGAAAGCGCCGACGAACCCCATGTTCGCCACGCAGAAGGCCGATCTGGTCTACGCCATGAAAGCGGCCTCGCTCGAGGGATTCCAGTTCGCCTCGTTCGTCACCGTCGGATCGTGCCTGCTCTGCGCGGTGGCAGTGGCCGCGTTCCTGCCCTGGGGTCGACCGCAGGGCGACGGGGTCCTCCTCGCCTGGCGCAAGTAGTGCGGCTTCGCCGCCCGTGTGTGCATAGGTACCGCCCGCGGTAGCCATGCACGCACGGGCGAACCCGCACTACACTTGCCGAGCATGGCCGAGTCGATCGACGAGAACTTCACGCGCACCGTCTCGACCCTTGTTCGTCGGCCACGTGCACTCGACTCGGGTCTGTCACCGGATCGCGCGCTCGAACTGTTCGACGCCCAACTCGGCAGTCGCCATCTGGATTTCGCGGCCCGCTGGCTGCGAGCGGAGGGCGCCGGCTTCTACACGATCGGATCTGCCGGGCACGAGAGCAACGCCGCGGTCGCGGGTGCGCTGCGATCGACCGATCCTGCTCTGCTGCACTATCGTTCGGGGGCGTTCTATCTCGAGCGTGCTCGAGCCGTCGGTGGCAGCAATCCGATCAGGGACGTGCTGCTGGGCGTCGTCGCCTCGACGGCTGATCCGATCGCCGGTGGTCGGCACAAGGTGTTCGGGCGTGCCGATCTCGCGGTGATTCCGCAGACGTCCACCATCGCCTCCCATCTCCCGCGCGCCGTCGGCGTCGCATTCTCGACGGTGCGGGCGAGCAAGTTGGGCGTGGCCTCGGCGTGGCCGATGGACGCGGTGACGGTGTGCAGCTTCGGCGACGCCTCGGCGAATCATTCGACTGCGCAGGGTGCGATCAACACAGCGATCCACTCGGCCTACCAAGGCGTCCCCATCCCGCTGCTGTTCGTCTGCGAGGACAACGGGCTGGGGATCAGTGTCCGCACCCCGGCGGGATGGATCGAGACCACCTTCCGGTCGCGGCCAGGTCTCGAGTACTTCCATGCCGACGGCAGCGATCTGGAAGCCACCCACGCGGCGTCGACGGCGGCAGTGGACTGGGTACGACGCCACCGCCGGCCCGCGTTTCTGCACCTCGGCACCGTTCGGCTGATGGGCCACGCTGGATCGGACGTCGAATCGTCCTACCGTAGCCCCGCCGAGATCGTGGCCGAGTTCGGTCGCGATCCGCTGATCGGGACCGCGACACTGTTGATCGACGCCGGCATTCTGACGCCCACCGAGGTGGTCCAGCGTTACGAGCGTAAACGGAGCGAGGTCATGGCCGTCGCCCGCGACTGTGTCCGAGCCGAACACCTGACGGACGCAGCCGCGGTGATGGCACCGCTGACGGAGGTGAGCGCAGCGGTGGTGAACACACGGTCCGAGGAGATCGAGCTGCCACCGGATTCGACGCTGGCACAGGCGATCAACGCGGCACTGAAGCATATTCTGGCGCGTTACCCACAAGCCATCCTGTTCGGTGAGGACGTCGCTCGCAAAGGCGGCGTCTACGGCGTCACACGCGGGTTGATGGCCGAATCGGGTTCGGTGCGAGTGTTCGACACCGTGCTGGACGAGCAGTCGATCCTCGGGTTGGCGGCCGGCGCAGGGGTATCCGGTCTGCTGCCCATCGCGGAGATCCAGTACCTCGCCTACCTGCACAATGCCGCAGACCAGCTCCGCGGGGAGGCAGCGACGCTGCAGTTCTTCTCGAATCGCAGCTATCGGAACCCGATGATCGTCCGCATCGCCGGGTACGGGTACCAGAAGGGCTTCGGCGGACACTTCCACAACGACAACGCAATTGCAGCGCTGCGCGATATACCGGGCATCGTTGTCGCCTCCCCGTCGCGACCGGACGACGCCGCCGCGATGCTCCTCGCCTGCGCATCGGCCGCGGAGCAGCACGGCGCGGTGTGTGTGTTTCTCGAGCCCATCGCGCTCTACCATTCGCGCGACCTGTACGAGGACGGGGACGGAGACTGGCTCGCCGGCGGATGGACGTCGCCGGTGCAGATCGGGAAAGCGCGAACCTACGGGGAGGGAGCGGATCTGACCATCGTGACCTTCGGCAACGGCGTGCCGATGAGTCTGCGTGTGGCGCGAGAACTCTCCGTGCAGGGGATCGAGGTGTGCGTGGTCGATCTGCGGTGGCTTGCGCCGCTCCCGGTGGACGACGTGCTCGCCCAGGCCCGACTGAGTGGACGTGTGCTCGTCGTCGACGAGACGCGCCGGACTGGCGGAGTGAGCGAGGGCGTGGTGACGGCGTTGATCGACGCGGGATGGCGCGGCAGTCTCCGGCGCGTCACCAGCGCGGACAGCTTCGTTCCGTTGGGTGACGCGGCACTCGAGGTGCTGTTGTCACAGGAGACGGTCATGACGGCGGCACTCGAGATGCTGCGCGACAGGGGCGCTCAGGCAGAGCTGTGAATGCTGTCCACGAAAGGCGCGAGCAGCGAAGCCAGGTCGGCGGCGACGTCGGACGAGTTGGTCGGCGGCATGGACACGTAACCGAGGGCGAGGCGGACAACCGCGCGGCCGAGCACTTCCGCATTATGCGCCGACGCCCGCAGCCAACTGCGTTCGAAAGTCTGTGCCAGTCGAGCGGTCGCGTGCTCGATCAGCAGTCCGCTCTCGGTGGTGACCAGTCGCAACAGATCCGGCGGGGGGTCGTCGGTGAGCAGGGAGAGCACCAGCGGATCGGAGGCACTGCGCTCGAAGAACTCGGAGAACGCAACGTTGAGCGTGCGGAGACTGTCACCCTCGTTGGCGTAGACGGCGTCGTCCACAGCGGAGACGAACGTGTCCGCCAGCCGCAGGGCGTAACCCTGGGCCAGCCCTTTTCGCGTACCGAACTCCTTGTAGAGGGTTTGACGACTGATACCGGCGGCCTTGGCGACGTCGGTCATGTTGACCGCCGACCAGGTCTTGTCCAGTAGCAGTCGTTGCAGCCCGTCGAGGATGGTGGTGCGCATCAGGTTGGTGGCCGCGTTCCGGTAGGGGCTCGGGTTGACCGGTTGCGCTGTCACAACGACAAGTCTATCCGCGCGCCGAACGGTCGTGTTTCCGACCGACAGGCCCCCAGCCCCCACCGCCGCGGTCACGGCCGGCTTACCTCGACCATGAAGAAGTCCGATTTTGCAGCGCCGCAGTCAGGGCAACTCCAGTCCTCGGGGATGTCCTCCCACTTGGTGCCCGGCTCGATACCGTCATCGGGCCAGCCGAGTTCCTCGTCGTATTCGAAGCCGCACTGCATGCACTGGTAGAGCTTGAAATCGGTAGCCATGTCATCCTGCTTTCTGTTCGAAGTCGACCTTTTCGCGGACGCCGCAGTCGGGGCAGGGCCAGTCGTCGTCGACGTCGGACCATGGGGTGCCCGCCGGAAATCCTTCACGCGGGGCGCCGGCGGCCTCGTCGTAGACGAAGTTGCACACCGGGCACTCGTAGCTCGCCATCAGCGGTCACTCTCTCGAGTCGAGTCGGTTCCGGCAGTGACGCCGTACCGGGCCAGCATCTTTTCACGCTTGCTCGGGTCGATGTTCACCTTGGTGATGTCGCCGTCGTAGTGCTCGATCACCCGGTGGTCCATCACTTTTCGCCAGATCGGTGGGAAGTAGGCGAGTGAGATCATGCTGGCGTATCCGCTCGGGAGGTTTGGTGCGCCTTCCATGCTGCGCAGGATCTGGTACCGCCGAGTGGGATTGGCGTGGTGATCACTGTGACGCTGCAGGTGGTACAGAAAGATGTTGGTGACGATGTGATCGGAGTTCCAGCTGTGTTCCGGCGCGCACCGCTCGTACCGACCGGATTTGGTCTTCGCGCGGAGCAGGCCGTAGTGCTCGAGGTAGTTCACCGTCTCCAGGAGTGAGAAGCCGTAGACGGCCTGGATCAGCAGGAACGGAAGGATGCTCACGCCGAAGACAGCGGTCAGCGCCCCGAACAGCACGACCGACATCAGCCATGCGTTGAGAACGTCGTTGCGAATGTTCCAGGTGGACTTGCCGAGGCGCTCCATGCGCGTCTTTTCGATGTGCCAGGACGACTTCAGGCTGCCCCAGACGCTGCGGGGGAGGAACTTCCAGAAGCTCTCACCGAACTTTGCGCTGGCGGGGTCCTCCGGCGTCGCGACGCGGACGTGGTGGCCGCGGTTGTGTTCGATGTAGAAGTGTCCGTAGAAAGTCTGGGCCAGAGTGACCTTCGAGAGCCACCGCTCCAGGCTGTCCTTCTTGTGGCCCATCTCGTGCGCGGTGTTGATGCCGACGCCGCCCATGACGCCGACGCTGATGGCGAGCCCGATCTTCGAGATCAGGCCGAGTCCACCGTCGATGCCGAGCCAGCTCAGGTTGTCAGCCGTCCACAGGTAGCACGCGAGCACGAGGGAGGTGAGTTGGAATGGGATGTACGCGTAGGTGCAGTAGCGGTAGTACTTGTCGTTCTCGAGTCGTTCCATCACCTCGTCGGGCGGGTTCTGGCCGTCGGGGCCGAAGAAGAGGTCGAGAAGGGGAAGAAGTCCGTAGACCAACAGCGGACCGATCCACCACCAGATGGGGGAAACCGCGTTCCATCCGAGCTGGTTGAATGCCCAGATCATGCCGAGCGCCATGAAGATCGCGGTCGGCGGAATCAGTCCCATCAGCCAGAGGAAGCGCTTCTTGTCGCGCCACTCCTCGACGGGCGTACCCGGCTGCGGACTCGTCTGAGTTGCCACGACTGAAGCTCCTTCTCGAGAACTAAGTGGTGTCTGTCACCTGCAAGATGACAATACCGCGAAATTGTAAAGCTGGAAAGACAAAACGCAGAATTTGTCCAACCTGCTGTGATTCTGTGCACGTAGTGGAAGCAGATGCGGCCGCCACCTCGCCTCGCAGTCGATACAGCGGCGAAACACGGACGCCACGATGCATTCGTACAGTTCGCTGGTTGGCTTCGCGAAACAGCAGCGAAGCACCAGGCCGAGGGGTAGAAGCGTATGAGTGGAAATGCCGTTCGTCTGCAGGCGATCAAGGACGTAGAGGCGTACGTACCGCCTGCGGTGAGTTTCGTCGGAGACGAGAAGCCGGGTGAGATATTCGGTGATAACGTCTTCAGCAAGGTCGTCATGCAGAAGCGACTGCCCAAGTCGGTCTTCAAGTCTGTGATGGCAACGATCGACAAAGGCAAGCCGCTCGATCCCATGGTCGCCGACGCGGTTGCGTCGGCGATGAAGGATTGGGCGCTCGAGAAGGGTGCCACGCACTACGCGCACGTCTTCTACCCACTGACCGGCCTGACGGCCGAGAAGCACGACAGCTTCTTCGACCCTGTCGGGGACGGATCAGCACTGGCCGAGTTCGCCGGCAAGACCCTGATCCAGGGTGAGCCCGACGCCTCGAGCTTCCCCAACGGCGGACTCCGCAATACCTTCGAGGCTCGCGGGTACACCGGCTGGGACGTCACCAGTCCCGCGTACGTGCTCGAGAACCCGAACGGAAACACCCTCTGCATCCCGACGGTGTTCGTGTCGATGACCGGTGATGCGCTCGACCACAAGACTCCGCTGCTGCGTTCACAGCAGGCAATGGGCGGGCATGCCGAGCGGATACTGAAGCTGTTCGGACACGAGGACATCGAGAACATCGTCTCGTTCTGCGGACCCGAGCAGGAGTACTTCCTCGTCGACCGCCACTTCTTCCTCGCCCGCCCCGACCTGCTCAACTCCGGCCGCACCCTGTTCGGGTCGAAGCCGCCCAAGGGCCAGGAATTCGACGACCACTATTTCGGTGCCATCCCCGAGCGGGTGCTCGGATTCATGATGGACACCGAGCGCGAGTTGTTCAAGCTCGGGATCCCGGCCAAGACACGCCACAACGAGGTCGCGCCCGGGCAGTTCGAGGTAGCGCCGATGTTCGAGCGGGGCAACATCGCCGCCGACCACCAGCAGCTGCTGATGACGACGTTCAAGACCATTGCCAAGAAGCACGGCATGGAGTGTCTGTTCCACGAGAAGCCGTTCGAGGGCGTCAACGGTTCGGGCAAGCACGTCAACTTCTCGCTGGGCAACTCCGAACTGGGTTCGCTGCTGGTACCCGGTGACAATCCGCACGACAACGCTCAGTTCCTCGTGTTCTGTGCCGCGGTCATCCGCGCGGTGCACAAGTACGGCGGCCTGCTGCGCGCCTCGGTGGCGTCGGCGACCAACGATCACCGCCTCGGCGCGAACGAGGCTCCGCCGGCGATCATCTCGATCTTCCTCGGTGATCAGCTGGCCGATGTGTTCGATCAGATCGCCAAGGGAGCGGCTACGTCCTCGAAGGGCAAGGGCACCATGATGATCGGCGCCGACACGCTTCCTGTGCTGCCGACCGATCCTGGTGACCGCAACCGCACCAGCCCCTTTGCCTTCACCGGCAACAGGTTCGAATTCCGCGCACCGGGCTCGATGCAGACGGTCAACGGCCCGATGGTCACCATCAACACGATCATGGCCGAGGCGCTGGACTACATGGCTACTCAGCTCGAAACTGCGGTGGCGGACGGTGTCGAGTTCGATACGGCGGTGCAGAATCTGTTGACGGAGATCATCACCGAGCACGGTGCTGTCGTGTTCAACGGCGACGGCTACTCCGACAACTGGCAGATCGAGGCCGAGTCGCGGGGCCTGCCGAACCTGCGGACGACGCTCGATGCTCTACCCGAGCTGATCTCCGAGTCTGCGATGGAACTGTTCGAGAAGTACAAGGTGTTCAACCACCGAGAAATGCACTCGCGCTACGAGATCGGCTTGGAGCAGTACGCCCTGACGGTGTTCGTCGAGGCGCGCTTGACGCTCGAGATGGGACAGACTTCGGTGCTCCCGGCAGCAGTGCGGTTCCAGACCGAGTTGGCTCAGAATGTCGCTGCGCTCGCGGCTGCGGGTATCGACGCCGATACTGCGGCATTGAAGGCAGTTTCGGCGCCGCTCGCCGATCTCCGGTCGGCTCTGGCGACGCTGAAGTCCGCCCTCGAGAGCGATCCGGGCGGTGACGCACTGGCCGAGGCCATGCACGCGAAGGACGCGCTGCTTCCGGCGATGTCCTCGGTGCGATCGGCTGCTGACGTACTCGAATCGATGGTGGCCGACGATCTGTGGCCGCTGCCGACGTACCAGGAAATGCTGTACATCCTCTAAAGACGGCTCCGCCGCATGTGAGTGGAAATACATAGCAGGACAAGTATTTCCACTCACATGCGCGAAGCGCCTACTCAGAAGTCGGCTTTGGCGCGCGAGCGGACCTTGCTGACGATGGTGAACACGATGGCGATCGTCAGCAGCGTGTAGAGCACGACGGTGATGCCGCTGCCGATGAGGATGCTCGGATCGCCTTCGCTGACGGCAAGCGCACGTCGCAATGAGTCCTCGGCGAGGGGACCGAGGATGACAGCGATCAGCACGGGAGCAAGCGGAATGCCGTAGCGCCGCATCATGAACCCGAGGATGCCGAGACCGAGCATGAACATCAGATCCACGATGGACGCGCTCGATGCGTAAACACCGAGGGCCGCGAACACGGTGATCCCCGCGTACAGGTAGTTCTTGGGGATCTTCAGCAGTTTCGCCCACAACGGCGCGAACGGCAGGTTCAGAATCAGCAGAACCACCATCGCGACGAACAGGCTGGCGATGAGTGCCCAGACGATATCGCCGCTGCGCTCGAACAGCAGCGGTCCCGGCTGCATGCCGTACTGCTGGAACGCAGCGAGCATGATTGCGGCGGTAGCCGATGTCGGCAGACCCAGTGCGAGGAGTGCGCCCATCGCCGTACCTGCGGTGGCGTTGCCTGCTGCCTCCGGTCCGGCGACACCGCGGATGGCGCCCTTGCCGAACATGGGATTTTTCCTGTTGCGGTCGAGCCTGCGCTCGGCGCCGTAGGACAGGAAGCTCGGCACCTCGGCGCCGCCGGCCGGGATGACGCCGAACGGGACACCGAAGGCGGTACCGCGCAGCCAGGCAGGGAGAGCATCTCGGAACTCGGCTCGACTCAGGAAGGGGCGCCCTTCGGAGGCGATGAGCGAGGTGTCCTCCGGGCGTCCTATCTTCGACGCGACGTGGATCACCTCACCGAGAGCGAGCATCGCCACGGTGATGACGACGATGTGGATGCCGTCGAACATCGCGGGCACCTCGAAGGTGAAGCGTGAGGCGCCGGATGGCCCATCGATGCCGATGACGGCGAGAGTCAAGCCGATCAGCAGCGCAGTCAGACCCTTGAGCGCCGAGTCCGATACCACCGCGGAAGTTGCGACGAAAGCGAAGACAGCCAGCGCGAAGTACTCGGCAGGACCGAAGTTCGTCGCAAGATCGGCCAATGCGGGTGCGAAGAACACGACCAGCGTGGTTGCGACGATGCCACCGATGAAGGCGCCGATCGCCGACGTGGCGAGTGCCTGAGGCGCCCGGCCGTTCTTTGCCATCCGATGGCCCTCGAACGTGCCCGCGATCGCGGTGCTGTTGCCGGGGGTGTTCATCAGGATGCCGGAGATCGAGTCACCGAAGAGGCCACCGAAATACACGCCGGCGAACATGATGAGCGCCGCGGTGGGGTCGAGGGTGAACGTGACGGGAAGCAACAGTGCAACGGCCATGGCCGAACCGAGGCCGGGCAGAACGCCCACCGCGGTACCGAGCATGGCGCCGACGAGAACCCACACGAGGTTCATCGGCGTCAGGGCTGTCCCGAAGCCCTCGAGGAGATTGCTCAGCGAATCCATCAGAACACCTCCGCCAGGATGCCGCCGGGGAGCGTGAGTCCGAGTCCGGCAGAGAACGCGATCTGCACCGCGGAGGAGACCAGCAATGCGATGGCGGCGTCGAACACGTACCGACGGCTACCGAGTCCGATCGACACACCCCAGAACAGGAGTGCACCGGCCAGAACCCATCCGAGCGGGTCCAGCAGAGCGATGAAGACGGCCACCGAGGCGACGGTGATCCCTGTGGTGCGCCAGTTGCTGACACTGCCCGTGTGCACGACGCCGTTCTCGTCGACTCCGCGGTCGATGACATCGGGCTTCAGGAGCAACTGGATGGTGACGAGGATGGCGATGATGAAGCATCCACCGGCAACGATCGACGGGAATACCTGTGGGCCAGGCGATGTCGCTGTTTCCGGAACGGTCATCGTCACCGTGCCGTAGACGAGGAACAGGCCGAGGGCGACGAGCAACGCTGGAACGACGAGGCCGCTGCGTCCGGTCCAGAACGAAGCCTCGGGGGTTCGGGAAGGAGAAACCGGATCGTTGTCCGCGGAGGACTTCGTCTCGGAGGTCATACGAGTCCCAACTCTCGAAGGATGTCGGTGATGCGGGTTTGTTCGACCTCGAGGAACTCGCCGAACTCATCACCGGTCAAGAAGGATTCTTTCCACCGATTTCGTTCGACGGCGCTGGCCCACTGCTCGGTCTCCGACATCTCCGTGACGATATCGATCAGGGTCTGGCGGTCCTCGTCCGAGATTCCGGGCGGTGCGACGAAGCCGCGCCAGTTGACCAGGTCGACGTCGTATCCGAGTTCGGCGAAGGTGTCGACGTCGATTCCGTCCACCGGCTCGGGTGCCGCGACGGCGAGTGCGCGTACGTTGCCGGCTTCGATCTGATCGCGAAAGTCGTTGTAGCCGCTGACTGCAACGCCGACGGTGTTGGAGAGCAGTGCGGTGAGCACTTCGCCGCCACCGGAGTAGGCGATGTAGTTGATCGCCGCCGGATCGATGTCCGCCTGCTGTGCGAGCTGGCCGGCGACGATGTGGTCGATGCCGCCGAGCGAACCGCCGCCGATGGGCAGGCCGCCGGGATTGGCACGCCAGGCCGCAATCATGTCCTCGACATTTTGGTACGGCGATTCCTTCGGGACGACGAAGACTTCGAAGTCCTCGGCGAGCTTGGCGATGGGCACCGTGTCGGCCAGCGTGGTCTCGGAGTTGTTGATCGCGATTCCGCCGAGCATGACGGTGCCGGTGACCATCATCGTCGTCGCCTGGCCGGACAGGCTCTCGAGTTGGCTCAGTCCGATCGTGCCGCCGGCGCCCGGCACGTTGACCACTTGCGCGTTGTTGACGATGTTGTCCGAGCGCATCGCCTGCTGTGCCTCTCGCGCAACGAGATCCCAGCCTCCACCGGCTGCTGCGGGCGCGATCATCGTGAGCTTGGACCGGGCGTCGGAACCGCTTTGGCTGCGGCTTGCATCGATGCCCGCGACGGTAACGGCGCCGATGACTGCGATCGCCAGGAGTGATTTGGACAGTGTGGGCGAAACCCCCATCAAATGCCTTTCGTGTGATGTGTCACAGTCGGAGAGTAGTTAAGCTGCATCTGCAAAGTCCAGTCGGACGGTACGGCGTATCAAGTAAGTGTGACCCCCATGAACAGCTAACGAGTGGAGACGAGCGATGTCGGTAGCCGTAGTAACGAGTGATTCACCCGAGGGCCGTGAGGCGTTGGTGCGCGGAGTCGAGGAATCGAGGCTACGGGGGCAGGAACTGATTGCGCTCGCCGTCGTCGACGCCAAATCCGTCAGCGAAGAGGACAGGGAGGCAACACGTCTCGCGACCGAGCAAATGTTGACCAGCCGCGACTTGGCTGACGCGCAGTTCTCGATCAGAGTCGAACCCGATGCAGGGGATCCGGCCGGAGCCATCGTCGATCTGGCCGCCGAGATCGGAGCGACGTTGCTGGTGATCGGGTCGCGCCGACGCTCGGCGGTCGGGAAATTCTTGATGGGAAGCACCGTGCAGCGTGTGCTGCTCGACAGCCCGGTGCCCGTTTTGGTGGTGAAGGCGCCAGAGGAGCGCTCGACCCGCTAGAATCGGGCAGCACTCCCACCATCCACAAGCAGAGGATTCATGGACAGCGATAAACCCGGGCCGGACACGGCTCCCCGCACTACATCGATTATGTGCGAGGCGGTGTCCGGCGAATGAGTGCAGTGCTCACTCTTCTGCTCGGCTTCCTCGTAGTTTTTCTCATCACGGTGGCCACCGGCTACTTCGTGGCGCAGGAATTCTCCTACATGACCGTGGACCGGTCCCGCCTGAAGGCGCGCGCCGAAGAAGGCGACGTAGTTGCGCGTCGAACACTGCAGGTCACCAAGCGCACGTCGTTCATGTTGTCCGGTGCACAGCTGGGCATCACCGTCACCGGCCTGCTCGTCGGTTACGTGGCCGAACCCCTGATCGGACAGTCTCTGGGGACCATGATGGGCGGCGTCGGCGTCCCCACCGCGGTCGGCGTGGGTATCGGCGCGGTCGCAGCGCTGCTGTTCTCGACCTTCGTGCAGATGCTCTTCGGCGAACTGTTCCCCAAGAACTTCGCGATCGCGCGCCCCGAACCGGTGGCACGGTGGCTCTCGCTGTCGACCACGATTTACCTCAAAGCGTTCGGTTGGCTCATCACCATCTTCGACCACGCGTCGAACCTGCTACTCAAGGCCTTGAAAATCGAACCTGTGCACGACGTGGAGCACTCGGCCACGCCCAGGGACCTCGAGCACATCGTCGCCGAGTCCAAGGACTCCGGCGATCTGCCCGACGAGTTGTCCGATCTGCTCGATCGCATCCTCGACTTTCCGACGCGCACCGTCGAGCATGCGATGATTCCGCGGTCCCGAGCAGCCACCGTCCGTGCCACGGACACGCTTGCAGAGGTCGAAGCGCTGATGGGACAGGAGCATTCGCGTTATCCCGTTCTCGACGAGGACGACGGCATCGTGGGTGTCGTTCATCTACAGGACATTCTCGCGATCGTCGGTCGACCCGAGGCGAAAATCAGCGAGTTCGTTCGACCTGCCCTGATCCTTCCGGAGACCCAGGCGCTACCCGATGCGGTCGGTGAACTTCGTAGCTCGAAGAACCAATTGGCCTGTGTCATAGATGAATACGGCGGGCTCACGGGTGTCATCACGATCGAGGATCTGGCCGAGGAACTCGTCGGCGAGATCACCGACGAGCACGACGACGACATCGTCGACTACGCCCCGATCGCAGGCGAGGACGGCACCTGGACCATGTCGGGTGAGATCCACGTCGACGAGGTCGAACGGTCCATCGACCACGACCTGCCCCAGGGTGACTACGAGACCATCGCCGGGTTCGTCATCACGCACCACGGCGCGCTTCCCGTCGTGGGGACGCGTATCGAAGTCGATCTACCGGCGGACTCCGCCGATCTGATCGGCGCCGACGACGATGCTCCGGAACGGTTCGTCTCCGTCGAAGTTCTGGAAATCGACAACTACGTGCCTTCTCTGGTCCGTCTCGAACTGGGCCAAAGGGAGAGCGGCAGTAGGGAATCCGGTAGCGGGGATTCCGACACCGAAGACAATACGAGCGATCGAGAATTGGACGAGCACCGATGAGCAACCTGTGGGTATTTCTCGCGGTCACTATCGGCCTCATCGCCTCGAGTGCCTTCTTCGTTGCCGTCGAATTCGCGTTGCTCGCAGCCAAACGTCACCGTTTGGAGGATGCGGCCATGACCAGCAGGGCCGCGCGCGCGGCCCTGCGAAGTTCCAGCGAACTGACCGTGCTCCTGGCTGGATCGCAACTCGGTATCACTCTGTGCACGCTTGCGCTCGGTGCGTTCACGAAACCGGCGGTGCACCATTACTTCACGCCGGTGTTCGAGCATTGGGGCCTGCCCTACTGGGTCGCAGACGTGACCGGGTTCGTGTTGGCCCTGATCATCGTCACCTTCCTGCACCTGGTGGTGGGCGAGATGGCGCCGAAGTCATGGGCCATCGCGCACCCCGAGAAGTCCGCGACCATGCTGGCGATCCCGATGCGCGGCTTCATGTTCTTGACACGGCCGATTCTGACCGTGCTCAACAACATGGCCAACTGGTGCTTGCGCAAAGTGGGGGTCGAACCGGCGGATCAGATCGGGGCGGGTCAGAGCCCGGACGATCTCCGTCAGTTGGTCGAGCATTCGGTCAACGTGGGTGCGCTCGACGCGAGCTACTCGGTGCAGTTATCCGGTGCCCTCGAGCTCCAGCGGCTGACGGTGGGTGACCTGGTTCGCCACGGCGTCACGACATCCGTGCCGCCGACGGCCACCGTCGCCGACGTGCGGGCGGCCTCGCTGCGCTCGGGGCATCTGCGCATCCTCGTCAAGGATGGCGAGACTGTCAGCGGAGTCGTGCACGTGCGCGACACGTTGAACAGTGAGGTGGACTTGGCGGAAGTGACCCGTCCGGTCTTCACGATCGCAGCGGATACCCCGGTCTATGTCGCTCTGGCGTCGATGCGCGAGACGAGCAGCCACCTCGCACTGGTGGTCGACGGCGACGCCACGGTCGGCGTGGTGACGATGTCGGACGTGCTCTCTCGACTGCTTCCGGCTGCCGGAGTTGCGGTCTGACCTGTCCACAGAACGAGAGGGGCCGCACCGACGATGTCGGTGCGGCCCCTCTCGTATGTGCGGTGCTATACGGGTTTGATGACGAGCAACGAAGCCCAGTAGACGGCAACGTCGTGACCGACCTGGGGTAGTAGCGCGTCGTACAGCAGGTAGGACATCATCGGGCTGGCTCCTGATCTGGTGTGCGACCGGGTCCGGCCGCGAAGGGGTTGCTACCCGCTCATGCTTCCCCAGAACAGGGTTGTAGGTCAACAGATGCGCGCGAGAGCACCTCAGCCGATGCAGCCCTGCAATGTGGTGAAGCTTCCGGCGATTCCCGGTCCGTCGCAGACCGCGCCGGTCGGTGTCAGGGTGATGGTGGCGCCGGGGCCGGCCACTGCGATGGACAGGCCTGGGCCGACGCCTTCGTTGGCCGCGACGCTGCCGGGACCGAAGGCGATTGCTGCCGGGCCACCTCCGAACGATGCGTCGGCCACTGCGGTGCCGCCTTCGAGTCCGAGCGCGAGCGCCGCTGCGTTTGCCACGGCGGTTGCCGAGCCCCAGCCTGCAATGCCGTAACCGGCAGCAGCGCTCGTGGCGTCGGCGACACTGTCACACTGCGAGGTTCCGTCGAGGGCGACCTGCGCTGCGCCGCCCGGTGCGGTGGTGCATGCGGCGGGAGCAGCAGAGGCGGTTCCCGGCAGCAGAACGGCAGCTGCACAGGCTATTCCGATCGCTGCTGCGCCGCCGACTGTCCGCGTGACGGCCTTTCCCGACCTCGCGATTGCAGACTTGCTGGTTGCGACTGTGGTGGACATGAAGAGCCTCCCGATAGGTTCGTGCCGGTCGAGGGTCGCTCGCTCGTTCGCCCGCGGCGCCCTGCACTTCACGGTCCCCGTCTTCGGACACGACCACAGAAATCGATGGTCACGAGTGGGAAACCATACGATAACGGAGAGGGAACGGTGCCGCCTGCCCAGTCAGCGGGCGTCGTGGCGCTCGCGGGCCTCGAGGACGGCAGGCAGGTTGGATTCGAGCAGCTCGATCAGGCTTGTCAGTTGCGAGGCGACCTGTCGGCCCAGCGGGGTGAGGCTGTATTCGACCTTCGGTGGAATGGTTTCCAGCACCGTGCGTACAACCATTCCGTCGCGTTCGAGGGCTTGGAGTGTCTGCGACAGCATTCGTTCGCTGACGCCGTCGACACGCCTGCGCAATGCGTTGAACCGGTAGTCGCCCTCGCCGAGTGCGGCCAGCGCGAGTGTGCCCCAGCGGCTCGTCGCATTTTGCAGCACGTCGCGGGAGGAGCAGTTGCGTGCGAAGACGTCGGCTTCGAGTGAGGGGTCCGCTTCGCTCATTCCCCCATGTTAGCGCAAACAGTCCCGTAATTGCTGCGCATTTGTATTGCACTATCGAAAAAGTAAGTGCATAGTGGTGGGGAATCGACTTCCCAACCTCAGGAGATGGCATGACCACAGCAGTAACAGGTGCAACAGGGCATTTCGGCGCTCTCGTCGTCGACGGGCTCATCGAGCGCGGCGTCGCCGCCGGTGAGATCGTGGCAATCGTGCGAGATGCCGCCAAGGCGCAAGCGCTGGCAGCGCGCGGCGTCCAGGTGCGCGTCGCCGAGTACGGCGATCGCGACGCTCTGAAGGTCGCATTCGACGGCGTCGACAAGCTCCTGCTTGTGTCCGGATCCGAGATCGGACAGCGAACTGCTCAGCACACCAACGTTATCGACGCAGCGGAGTCGGCCGGAGTGTCCTTCATTGCGTACACCTCCCTGCTTGCCGCAGACACCTCCGGCGTGAGCCTCGCCGCCGAACATCTGGCGACGGAACAGCGTTTGGCTGCCTCGTCGATCCCGTCTGCCTTGCTGCGAAACGGTTGGTACTGGGAGAACTACCAGAGCTCGCTGCCGCAGGTGGCCGAGACCGGGGTGCTCCTCGGATCTGCTGGTGACGGCAAGGTGGCGGGCGCCTCGCGCGCCGACTTCGCGGCCGCAGCGGTCGTGGTGCTGGCATCGGAGGGTCACGCCGGAAAAATCTACGAACTCGGCGGCGACGAACGACTCACCTACACCGAGCTTGCTGCCGTGATGGCGCAGGTCACGGGCAAGCCGGTGGAATACCAGGACGTCCCGGAAGCGACATACCGCGAGATTCTGCAGGGGGCCGGACTTCCCGATTTCGTCGCCGAAATGCTCGCCAGTGCCGACGCCGGTATCGCTCGCGGCGAACTCGACACCGAATCCGGGGATTTGCAGAAACTGATCGGCCGCCCGTCGACCCCCGTCGCAACCGTCCTGAGCTAGTCTTCGCGTCCCGGATTCGGTCCCGGATTCAGGGGAGCAGGCAGGTGCTGGCGGTCGCCGATTTCGATCGTCACAGCCGCTACGGTGATCCCGATCAGCACCCCGACGAGGGTGTCCCCGACACGGTCGATAGCGACGGCGGGTGATAGGTGGCCAGCAAGACCGGTGAGAATCAGCGCCATCGGCGTGACTGCGATCGACAGCAGGGCGTAGTTCTTGACCACCAGCAGCTCGGCGGTGACCTGGAATGCCACTACGGCGAGGACGGCTTGCCAGTAGCCCGGGGACAAGGCGAGCAGCCCGGCCGCGATCGCGGCGCCCGCCATGTTTCCGAGTAGGCGCTGAATTCCGCGCTGAACCGTGGACTGGAACGTGACGCCCTGCATGGCGGCCACCGCGCCCATCGTCGCCCACAGTGGGTGTTCGAATCCGAGGGCGCTCGCGCACCACGCGGCGAGCGCAGCAGCGATTGCGATGCGAATCCCATTGAGTATCAGGGGGCGTGAGGTGATTCGCGCGAGGCCCTCGGCGAAGAAGCTTCTCGGTGGCGCGGGAAGGGCGACCGCAGCGCCTGTCGGCAGCCCGTCGTAGCGGCGCAGCGCGCGTAGTGCGCGCTCGTGGGCGAGGACGGTCTCGGCGTGTGCGGGATCGTCCCCCCGCGCCCAGGCCTCGAGCAGACCCTCGGCGTCGTCGAGGAGGGTCATCAGCGCGAGCCGGTGCCGGTCCGCGCGTGCGCCACCGTTGAGCGTGACGACGGTGCGAGCGTGTGCGATCGCGGCGCGCGCGGGTTCGTCGCGGGGTGTGCCGCGGTGCGCATCGACGGCGGCGAGAGCGCGTGCGACGGCGAGCTGCGCGGGTCCGGCGGGGTGAAGAAGCGCTGGTAGTAGCGCCGTGCCGAGGCCGACGAGCATGCCGACTGCCGTCGCCAGGAACACCGTCACCACGTCCGCGGCGGTGTGCGCGAAGGCGATGGCCGCGGTCGAGGCGAAGACCGGGATGACCGCGCCCGGCCCCATGACGGCGAACGCTGCCAGGAGCAGGGCAGCGACACCTGCGGCGATCGAGACCGCAATGACCTCGATCGCGGCGGAGGGCGCTACTACACCGACCAGCGCGGCCAGCGTCGCGTACAGCACGATCATCCCGCCGACCAGGGCCAGTTTGCCGGCGCGCCGCGGGTACGGCTCGTAGCGTCCGAACGCCGAGCATGTCGCCCCGAGTGCGGCGAAACCGGCGAGCTCGGGTCGTCCGATCAATCCGCCTGCGATGAGAACCACCGCAGTGGCGAGGCCGACGCGGATGGCGGGCGCGAGGGTCGCGTCGGATCGGCCGAGCGAGAGGGCCTGACGCCAGGTTCGGCTCGACACCGCGTGGGCGAGTGCTGAGCGGGAATGTTCGATTCGGTCGGAGGGTGCGGCCACTCGAATAAGTTTACTGATGTTTCACTAGTAAACAAACTGGCGAGCGTCGTACTGTGAACGCATGATCCAGGGGAAGACATCAGGCGGCGATATCGTCGACCGAGTGCGACGCGAATGGGCCTCGGCGCTCCCCGATCTCGACACCTCACCGATCGAGATACTGGGACGAATCGGCAGGATCGCGTCCAAGTCCAACGCCGTCTTCGAGGCGGCACTGGCGCCCACCGGTGTTTCCCGCGCCGAATTCGACGTCCTCGGCGCGCTGCGGCGTGCCGACCGGCCACTGCGGGCCAGTGAGGTGACATCGGTGACGCTGATGAGCGGCGCATCGACGACCAAGATCTCCGAGCGGCTCGTGAGCCAGGGACTACTCGAACGCCTCAAGCTCGAGCGCGACGGGCGCGTGGTGCTGCTGCGGCTCACCGACACCGGCCGCGAGCTCGTCGACCGCGTGTTTCCTCTTCGCATCGAAGCCGACCGCGAACTCCTGGAGGGTTTGAGCGCCGAGCACATGGCCACGCTGGCCGACTTGCTGCGCAGGGTGGCGCTGAACGCCGACTGAGGCGGCTTCGCCGCATGTGAGTGGAAATGCATAGTGGGACACGTATTTCCACTCACATGCGCGGAGCGCCTAGTACGTCGAGAGCGGGCGGATGTCGGTCGCCCCGCCGGGTGTCGGTGACGTGAGAATGAATGCCGAGTTGTAGCCCTTCGACTCGGCAACCGCACGGATCTCGCGGAACTGCTCCGGCGAAACCTCCGGGGAGCGCGAGAGGACGAAGCCGGACGTACGCAGCGGATCGCCGACGAGTGCCCACGAGTAGTCCTCGGCGATGTAGGCGACGATGTAGTTGGTCGGGCCGTCCGGGTCGCCCTGGGTGGGCACACTTGGGAAGCTCACGTGCAGCTGCGCATTGGTGACGGTGTCGTTGACGCGCGCGTTACCGACGATGCCGTTCTGGCCACCGGTCCACGTGGTGCAGGTGTTCTCCACCCGGATGTTGCTGGCATCGATGAGTTGGTAGTTCGCCTGGGTGTCCCGCGCGCAAGCCAGGTTGAACGGCTGCGGAACCGCGGCCACCTGGTTCCAGGTTCCGAGGTAGCGCTCGACGTCGAGCGACGGAACCGGCGCCAAAGGCTCGAACGTCGGAAGCTCGAACGTCGGAAGCTCGAACGTCGGAAGCTCGAACGTCGGAAGCTCGAACCCGGCCGATCCGGAGGGTGCAGGCTGGGCCCCGGCGACGCCCCCGCTCAGGAGAAGTCCTGCCGCGCATGCCCCGCCCACAACGGCCCGTGCTGCGATCGAACGTATCTTCATCAATTCACTCCTTCTGATCCAGATGTTCGGCATTGTTGGAGTCGATGCGGTTCGGCCACCATATCCCCGGGCCGACGAGGGTGAACAGGGCCGGGATGACCAGCGTGCGTACGACGAAAGTGTCGAGCAGAATGCCCAGGCCCACAATGATTCCCAGCTGGGTGAGCGTGATCAGTGGGAGAACGCCCAGCACGCAGAAGACGGCCGCCAGTACGATGCCTGCGCTGGTGATGACGCCGCCGGTGGCCCCGACGGCGCGGACGATGGCCGCCCGGGTGCCATGTCCGGGCGTCTCCTCGCGCGTGCGTACGACCAGGAAGATCGTGTAGTCGACGCCGAGAGCGACCAGAAACAGGAACGCGAAAAGCGGGACATTGTCGTCCAGTGCGGGGAATCCGAAGATGTTGCTGCTGACCCAGCTGCCAACGCCGAGGGCTGCGAACGCGCTCAGCACGGTGGTCCCGACGAGTAGGAGGGGCGCCACGAGTGCACGCAGCAGGACGAAAAGCACGATGAGTACGACGAGCAGAATCGCGGGCACCACGACGAGTCGATCGCGCGCAGCGGCCTCGCTGGTATCGAGTGCCTGGGCGTCGCTACCGCCGACGAGCGCGTCCGGTATACCGTCGAATGCACTCCGCAGGTCGCCGACCGCAGTGAATGCTTCCTCTGACGCGGGTGCGGTGTCGGTCACGACGGACCATTGCGTCAGGCCGGTGCCGGACTCGGCAACCCTGGTGAACGAGGAGACGGCTCCGACCGAGTTGAGCGCCGCTTCGACGTCCTCGGCCGAATCGGTCGGCGCGATCACGGTGGTGGGATCGGCGAGACCGGCCGGGAAGTGTTCGGCGAGGGTGTCGAATCCCTCGACGGACTCGGCGGACACGCGGAACTGCTCGGTCTGCGACAGGCCGATGCCGGTTCCGAACAGGGCCGCCGAACACGCGAGCAGTGCGACGATGGTGACGGTGGCAGTCCTGATCGGGTGCCGCGATACCGCTGCGGCGATGGAGAACCAGGCGCCGGAGGTGGCGGTGTCCTTGTCCTCGGGCTTGGGCACGAACGGCCAGAACAGCTTGGGGCCGAACAGCGCCAGCAGGGGTGGTAGTACGACGAGCACGAAGACGGCTGCGACGACAAGTCCGGCGGCTGCCAGTGCGCCGAGGCTGCGGGTGCTGGGCAGGATCGCGAGAAGCAGGGTGAGCAGCGCGAGTACGACGGTGGCGTTGCTGGCCAGGATGGCGGGTCCGGCATGACGGACGGCACGCGCCAGCGCGGCCCGGGGGTCCTCCCTCCCGTCGCCGTGGCGCAGTTCCTCTCGATACCGCGAGATGAGCAGTAGGGCATAGTTGGTACCTGCGCCGAAGACGAGGACGCTGGTGATGCCCGAGGTGGAGCCGTCGAACGACAGCCCGGTCACCTGTGCAAGAGCGGTGCCGACGGAGGTGGCGACGCGATCTCCGAAGCCGATGACCGTGAGGGGGACCAGCCACAGGATCGGCGACCGATAGGTGACGATGAGAAGGATGGCGACGACGAGGGCTGTCACCGCAAGCAGTGTGACGTTGGCGCCGGAGAACGAGTTGGCGATATCGGCTCCGAACGCGGGGCCGCCGGTGATCTGCGTGACCAGCCCGTCGGGGAGGCCGTCGGCGGCTGCGTCGCGCAGGGAAGTTATCTGCTCGGTCAGGTCGAAGCCGGACAGGGACGAGTCGATTTCGACCGTCCCGAGTGCCGCCTCACCGTCCGGGGCGGGAATGAGTGGTGAGGCGGTGGTTTCGGTATCGCCGAGCCTTGCCGTGAGTCGGTCGAGTGCTTGCTGACCGGCGACGAGATCGGCGGCGCTCAATGCTGCGCCGTCGCTGCGGCTCAGCACCAGTAGGGCAGCGGCGGTATCGGCGTCGGGGAACTGGGCCAGTAGGTCGGTAACTTGGGCGGATTCTGCCGCGGGCGGTACCGAGGACGGTGCCTGACCTGCGGATTCGTTCTCTCCGACGGCAGCCATGAAACCTAATGGGACTTGATCGGCGAGTCTTCGGCTGGAGCTGGTGCAACCGGAGAACGCTGGTCACCGAGCCGCTGGTGGGTGAGCACTATTTCAACCTGGAGTGATTGTGTGACTCCTAACCCTA
>NZ_JAHUTG010000021.1:0-92758 GCF_020889545.1 Rhodococcus sp. I2R | reverse complement strand
CGCGAAAGACCCAGTGGAACAACCCGGCACGAGAGGTCGGACGATCACCCACGCCCGCACTCCACTCGAAGCCGCACAACCAAACTCACAGCGACGCCATCAGTTGATCGGTGCATTCGGGCTTATCGGTGCGCCGAGTTCGCACTTGTGCAGCGGAGTGCAGCCACTACGTCTGCACAAGTGCGAATTCGATGGTGCTATTCGCAGCCGATGCCGTCGTTGTCGCGGTCGAGGTGCTGGCCGAAGCCGTAGTCGCCGCGATAGACGGGTGCGGCGCCGGCGTCGCGGGCTTCGGTGCAGTTTCGGTACTGGAATGCGCTCGGCGCGGGGGCAGATCGGGGCGCCGGTGCCATCAGGGGAGCCGGGGGCAGAGGGACCGGGCAGAACTGCGCCGAGCCGGAGTTGCACAGAAAGTCGGTGATCGGATCGGCCGCCGCAACTGCGGGCGTGGTGGCCATCGCGGCTGCGAGGACGAAGCCACCGAGGCCGGCACGAACGAGCATGGTCTTGCGAGTCATCTACTGCTCCTGAGAACGAGGGGATCTAAATCTTGGGACTCGAGTTGTTCAACAGTCAATCGAAATCATTCGCGTGAATGAACGTGTTGGAGAAATTCCCCGCTGTCACTCCGAGCCATGTCGGCGATCCAGTAAACTCATCCGCCGCGGATGACGACGTGCCCGGCTTTGCGGAGACAGGATCGAGGCATGAGTTCGTCCCTCGATCGTGAGACCCGGCGCAAGCGCGGAAAGGACGCGCGACGTGCGACGCCGTTGGCATCGCTCGCCGAACATCGAAAAAGTGAACGTGACCCGATCGCGTTGCTGGAATCGCAGGCTGCAACGAGGGTTCCCGAACTAGTTCCCATCCGATACGGCAGGATGGCGGGTGGGGAGTTCCCGTTCTATCGAGGAGCGGCGCTGGTCATGGCCGACGATCTCGCTCGATCCCCGAGTTCGGGCATCGTCACTCAGTTGTGCGGCGACGCGCATCTGAGCAACTTCGGTGTGTATTCCACTCCCGAACGACGACTTGCGTTCGACATCAACGATTTCGACGAGACTCATCCGGGTCCGTTCGAGTGGGACGTCAAGCGGCTCGCAGCCAGTCTCGCGGTCGCATCGCGTGCGCGGGAGTTCTCCGGCAAGGAGCGACGCAAAATCACCACCTCGTGTGCGTGGGCGTATCGCGAAACCATGAGACAGCAAGCGCTATTAGGAACCTTGGCGGTGTGGTACTCGAATGTCGAAATAACCGACGAGCTCGATTCCATCCACCATGAGCTGGACTCCACGATACGCGCTCGAGCTGCAGCCAATATTCGAAAAGCGCGCTCCAGGGACAACATACAGGCCTTCAAGAAGCTGACCGAAGTCGTCGACGGCAAACGCCGGATCATCTCGAATCCCCCGCTCATCGTTCCCGTCGAGGAACTGTTCGACGACGTCGAAGCTGTCTACCGCGATCTCGCCGAACGTCTCGTTGCCTATCGCGCGACCTTTCAATGGGACAAGCAGGTCCTGCTCGATCAGTTCCGTATCGTTCAGTTCGCTCGCAAAGTCGTCGGCGTCGGAAGCGTCGGCACCCGCGCGTGGATCTTCCTGATGCAGGGCGTCGACGAGAACGATCCATTGTTTCTGCAGGCGAAGGAGGCCCAGCGCTCCGTGCTGGCGGCGTACGTCGACGGGCCCGACTACGAAAATCAGGGCCGACGCGTCGTCGACGGTCAGCGTTTGATGCAAGCGTCGAGCGATATCTTCCTCGGTTGGCAACGAGGACCGGATCCGAACGGCGACATGCGTGATTTCTACCTGCGTCAACTGCGCGACGGCAAAGGGTCGGCGGTGATAGAGGCGATGTCACCCGGCGGGATGGAGCTGTACGGCAAATTGTGTGGGAGAGTCCTGGCCTACGCCCACGCCCGGGCGGGTGATCGCGTCGAGATCGCCGGATATCTCGGTTCGAGTGAAAAGTTCGAGGGTGCGATCTCGGAATTCGCGGAGGCCTACTGCAAGCAGAACCGGGCGGACTATGCACTGCTGAAGAAGGCGATCGACAGTGGCCGGGTAGCGGCGCAGACAGGAATCTGAGTGCCGCTCCGTCGTGAGTCGTGGGGGTTCATAATCGGCTCGCTGCTGTTCGCGTTGGCGGCGGCCCCCGGCTACGCCCGGTGGGTAGGTGTAGATGGCGACAACATCACGTACTTCGTCGGCTCGTTGTTCTTCACCGCCGCGGGGTTCATCGCGCTCCGGCTCAGCGGTCGCCCGGTGCCCACGAGCGAATCAGCGAAGGTCGAGCGTTTCGATTGGTGGGCCGCCGCCATCCAGTTCGTCGGCACACTGTTGTTCAACCTGAGCACCGCGATCGCGATGATGAACGGCCTGACTGTCAGGGCGGTGGACAAGTGGGTGTGGCGCCCGGACGTGTTCGGCTCGCTCGCGTTCCTTGTGGCGAGTGCGCTGGCGGTCGTCGCCACTACGGAGACCGACAAACTGTGGGATCCGCAGGCGCGTGACTGGCGCAGCACGTGGTTGAACATGGTCGGTTCCATCGCGTTCGGGGTCTCGGCGGTGGGCGCGTTCGTGCGGCCCTCGACGGGGCAGTTGGCCGACGCGGCGCTGGCCAATGCGGGCACATTCATCGGTGCCCTGTGTTTTCTCGCCGCGGCCCTGCTCATGCGCCCTTTGGGAGGTATCCCAAACAAACGGTAGAGCTTTTGTATGACCATCAGATACGACTACTGTGGGCCACGGCACAGCTGGCGGCGTGGGTACCTACTCGTGGGTTAGGTTGTGCGACGGATGTAATTCGTGTTGCGCTCTCTGCGGGCGCGGCGGGGGAGGATGGATCGTTGACGCACCGTCGTGTTCTGGCTGCGCTCGGGACCTGTATCGCATTGTCGGTACTGGGAACCGGTGTCGTGTCTGCTCAGCCACTGCCGGGCACGGGGAGTTCCGATGGTGCTGCCC
Organism: Rhodococcus sp. I2R; assembly: GCF_020889545.1. Taxonomy (NCBI): domain Bacteria; kingdom Bacillati; phylum Actinomycetota; class Actinomycetes; order Mycobacteriales; family Nocardiaceae; genus Rhodococcus; species Rhodococcus sp. I2R. The sequence continues at coordinate 89,789 of NZ_JAHUTG010000021.1, read as the reverse complement.
CCGCCCCAAGATTCACACCTTCGTCGCAGTCGGCCCGAATCGACCACGTCGAGATGATCACCGACCGTCGCGCCGCTGTTTTCGTCGAGTCCCCCTCGATGAGCAAGATCATCCAGGTGCAGGTGCTGCTGCCGGCTGCTCAGGCAGTCTCGCGCCCCACCCTGTACATGCTCGATGGCGTCAGCGCGGGCAAGGAATCGAACTACGCGGAGAGCACCTGGACGCAGAAGACCGACATCGTCGACTTCTTCTCGGACAAGCAGGTCAATGTCGTCCTCCCCATCGGCGGTTCGAGCAGCTATTACACGGACTGGAACGTTCCTGATCCAGTGCTCGGCGTCAACATGTGGGAGACGTTCCTGACCTCGGAGTTGCCGCCGCTGATCGATGCGCGGTTCTCCGGCAACGGCGTGAACGCCATCGCCGGCGTTTCCATGGGTGCGCAGGCCGCAATGGACCTCATCACGCGCCATCCGGGGTTGTACACCGGCGTCGCGGGCCTGAGCGGCTGCTACGACAACTCGCAGAGCAACTTGAAGGACGCCGTCCGCGCCACTGTCGCGACCAACGGCGGCAATGCCACCAACATGTGGGGCGAGAACTCCGATCCCCGGTGGATGGAGCACGATCCGACGCGTAATGCCGAGGCACTGCGTGGCAAGGAAGTCTTCGTCTCCGTAGGCACCGGTCTGCCCGGGCCGTACGAGATCGGACCCGGCGGAACCGGAATCGAGTCCGCTGCCATGGGTGGGCCACTCGAAGCGGCCGCTCTGTATTGCACGACGCTCTTCGACACGCGGCTGCGCGCGCTGGATATCCCCGCGACGGTCGTCTACCGGCCCTACGGCATCCATCAGTGGCCGTACTGGGAGGACGACCTGCGTGAGTCTTGGCCGACCCTCGAAAGTGCCCTCGGCCTCTAGGCCTACTGGGGTGCGGCGCTCGACGCGTACTTCAGGAACGTGTCGTTCTCGTGTGGATCGCCGATGGTGATCCGCACGCCGTCGCTGCCGTAGGCGCGCAGAAGCACCCCGACTTCGGCAGCTCCCTCGGCGAACGGGACGGATCGGTCACCGAGCGGCATGAAGACGAAGTTGGCCTCGGATTGCGGCACGTCGTACCCCATGCCGACTAGCGCGTCGCGTACGCGCTCACGCTCGGCGACCAGGGCGTCGGTGCGTGCGAGTAGTTCGTTCCTCGCAGCGAGAGATGCCAGCGCCGCGTGCTGCGCGACGGAGTTGACCGCGAACGCGATTCTCACCTTGCGGAGTGCGGTGATGACCGACGGATCGCCGACGGCATATCCCACTCGAAGCCCGGCCAGGCCGTAGGCCTTGGAGAACGTCCGAAGAACGACCACGTTGCGACGACCGCGGGCCAGCTCGACGCCGTCGGTGTACTCGCCGCTGGCATCCTCGCGGGCGTACTCGAAGTACGCCTCGTCGAGGACGACGAGGACGCTCGCGGGTACGGCGTCGAGGAACTTCTCGAGGGCTGATCGTGCGACGACGGTGCCGCTGGGGTTGTTGGGGTTGCACACGAAGACGACGCGGGTGCGTTCGGTGATCGCGCCGAGCATCGCGTCCAAATCGTGCGTGTGGTTCGTGTCGAGGGGAACCTGGACGGGCCGCGCTCCGGCGACGTGGGTGATGATGGGGTAGGCCTCGAACGAGCGCCAGGCGAACACCACCTCGTCGCCGGGGTTGCACGTGATCTGCACGATCTCTTGGCAGAGGGCAACCGAGCCGTTGCCGACGGTCACGTTCTCCCGTTCGACCTTCAGCACCGCAGCCAGCTCATCCACCAGGGCCGTTGCCATGATGTCTGGATAGCGGTTGACGGTGGTGACAGCCTCGGCGATCTTGTCGCGGACGCTCGGCAGGGGCCCCTGTGTGGTCTCGTTGCTGGCCAGCTTGATAGCGCCGGGAAAGTTGCGGCCCGGAACGTAGGCGGGGATGGCATCGAGATCGGAGCGAATTCGGGCAGTCACGGCTCACATTATGCGCCTGGCGTGGTATCACGATTTGCGCGCGTCCGGCCGTATTGATGCGGTGGCCGCGCGGCAGCACTATTTTGGATTCATGTCGGAAATCTTCACGGATGTGGCAGTGCTCCGAATCGACGTGGGCCCGGTTGCCGAGAACCCAGGTCTCGAGGCGTCGGATGCGGGGAACGATGTCGAGCCCTCGCCTGCCGCCGGGCAGAAGGTTCCGTTGACCGCCATCGAACCCGACAGTGCTGTGCGAGGCGGAATCGTAGTGCTCCACGAGTCCCGCGAAATCCCCGAGTCGCTTCTCGATCTGTTGCGCGCGCTCGCCCTCGAAGGATGGCTGGCGGTGGCGCCGGACCTCTTCCATCGGGAAGGATCCCGCAACAGTGACGATGGCAGCGACGATGGCGGTGACGACGACAAGGGCGACGAAGTTTTCGGTGACAACCTCTTCGCCGACTTCGACGCCACCTTCGACTGGCTCACCGCCCGCGGGGTGTATCCCGATTCCGTCGGAGTCATCGGATTCGACGACGCCGGCACCGCCGCCCTCATCGTCGCCACCAACCGACCCGTCGGAGCAGCCGTGAGCGTCGCGGCCGGCGGGATCCTCGAACCACTCAACTGCGACGCCGTCGCACTCACCGTGGCCGCGCCGTCGCTCAAGGCGCCGTGGCTGGGTCTGTTCGGTGAGGATGACCCCAAGGCCCCACCAGAGCACGTCGAGGCGCTCCGCGAGGCAGCCACACGGGCGTCCGTCGCCACGAACGTCGTGACCTATAGCGGCCTGCGCCATCAGGCGGACGCCGCGCCGTCCCTCGGTAGTGCCGAGGACCTCGATCCCGCACTCGCCGCACTCGCCGAGGCGCAGCTGCGGATCTTCGACTGGTTCGACTCCTTCCTCAGGTGAACGAGACATTGACCAGGCGTTTTGCGTTGGTGGCTTTCCCATGTGTAATCTCTTTCCTCGGCGGTCCGAGAGGGCCGGCAGCCTAGGAGGCGTGCCAGAGCGGCCGAATGGGAGTCACTGCTAATGACTTGACCCTTCACCGGGTCCGGAGGTTCAAATCCTCTCGCCTCCGCCACGGTCGGTAGAGTTTTACTGGCCAGCTAGATAACAACTGAACACGCGCCCGTAGCTCAACGGATAGAGCACCTGACTACGGATCAGGAGGTTAGGGGTTCGAATCCCTTCGGGCGCACAGCAAAACATCCCCCCACCAGCAGAGATGCCGGTGGGGGGATGTTCTCGTTGTAGGGCAATGAGGCTCCCGACACGGAATCGACCCGGATTGGATTCACAATGAGCCAGATTGACCAGAAGGTGTACAGCAAGAACGCCTCTATCGAGAACCGCCTGAGCCGCTACCTCGAAGACCGCAGCCACATCTCCGGTATCGACGGACACGGCAAGGTGCAGCGGGCGATGATGGCAGAGCACCAGCCCGAGGGTGGCCAGTGGGGAGCGCCGTGTGCTGGCGGGCACGAGGCATCGACACCCTGGCCGTGCAGCACCGTGCAGAGCTTCGACAGCCCCATGAATTACATGGACTGACTACCCTCCGAGCTGGTGCGGCACCTCGGTGAGGTCGGGGGCCTCGGCCGCCCTCTCGATGTAGTGCCGTTTGGTCACGGCCGTACCGGAGTGTCCGAGCTGTACCGACGCGTCACCCTCATTGCTTTCGCGATCGATGAGTGTGGCGACCGTCTTACGGAAGCTGCAAGGAATCACCCATGCGGAACTCTTCACCGTGGGCGTCCCGCCACTGTCGACGGACGTTGTGGGGATCCCGAATCGTCACGGTGGATGAGGGGAATGACGTCCCAGGTGTTGGGCTGGTCGCAAGCTGGAAAAGTTGGCACGCACCGTTGTAGACAGGTGGCTACCGATCGTCGACCACCGGTCGGCCTGTAGGTCTCGGTGTCCTCGTCGTATTCCCACCGTGCGTCGTCGATGATGACGGCGGTGAAGTCGTCGGCGGGGTGAAGCTGCACGAGTGATACGCATTTCGGCGCGCGAACATCGCTGCGGTCAGTCTTCGGCCACCGGGCCGTGCTTGAACCAGCACAGGGGAATGCGGTGGCTGAGTTCGTATCGGTTGCGTAGCCATTCCACCCAGGTACCGAGCTCGCCCCATAGTCGCGCGGCGCTGTCCTTGTCGAGGTACGGCCAGTCGATCGAGCCGGGGCTGTATGCCAGGAGCGCCATTGTGTCAGCTCTTGGCGGTAAGCCTGCGGGTCCGCGGGTGACTTGCTGGGGTGGTGGTCAGCGATCAGGTGAGCCTGCATAGGTCCGAATCAGGGCACCGAAGCGTGGCGCGACCATCGTCAAACCTTTGAGTGGTTGGTGCCGGTCGATGATTCCGAGCAGGTCGTGGAGTGCCCGATTGGCGTCGAGACGCGCCCCACCCGTTGCTGTATCGAGCTTCCAACCGTTCTTCAACTGATCCTTGTGCTGGTGGGTGATGGCGAACAGCGAACAGAGGTCGCTGTCGTCTTTGTCTGCCATTCGACTCCACCATGTGAGCGCCTTGAGTACCACGGCCGACTCGACATCGGGTACCAACACCGAGAAGGTCAGGTCGTCTCCGCTGTGTAGCCGGGCGTGTACGGCGACATCGAGTGCAGGAGCTGCCAGCGCCAAACTCAACCCGGGAATAGCGTCGAAACTACGCTCTCCCAACACAACAGTGGTCAGAGACTTCCCTGTCATCGAGGGCACCAGCAGATCGATCTCCAGAGGTTTCCGGTCGTCGCCGGACGGAGCTTCGTAGTGGTTCCCCTCGACCCTGGTGTAGCCACGTTCAAGAAGGTTCTCGTGTAATCCATCGCCAGCGGCCACGACCGTCTCGATTCCGGCGTCGGCGTCGGCAGTGACACGGGCGACCGCGTCCGGAGTCGGATACACATGGGTGAGGATGTGAACCATGTGTCCACCGATCAGTCGATACGAATGACCCTCGGACGCGGACGCGAGGTCGGCGAGGGCTCGCAAACCCAGATCGGCAGCGTTCGACGTCGCGAAGATGTCTATATCGATCGAATCAGGCACGCCATTCACCGCTCATGATTGCCTGACGTAGATGTTCGGATGCTTCGGCTGAGTCCGGGCCTGGACTACGGAGCAGGTCGGTCAGGGTGATGATCGGGTCCGCGAGACTCTGCCTGTGCGTGGCCGGAAGCACAGCCGCAGCTGTTCTCCAAATAGTTGAATCGTCGGGCACCGTCACCTGCAAGGTGTGCTCGCCCGGGCGAGCGGGAGTAAATCCTGCGGGTGTGAAGTCGAGTATTTCAGTGGTGTAGATGGCAGCGTATGTGGGCAGTCTCCACGGGGCATAGGTGTCGGCGGCAACGTCTCCGCTCGTCAGCGCACTTACCGCCAGTTCCGTTGTGAGGGTTCGAGCGTCATCTACTTGCTGCACCGTTGGTTCGAGGCCGAACCAGTAGGTGGACGGCCCCCCAGCGCCCGGATACTCGAGCAAGTATTGGTCGAGCAGGTCGTTTTTTCTGTCCATTACCCATCCGCCTCCCTCTCGGCTGGCGAATGGATGGCGTCGCAGTACGTGTGAGACGGACTGCTGAGACACTGCCAACTCTTCTGCCAGGTGAGCCTGAGGCTTGGGCTCGTCTATCAGCAGCAGCAGCCTTTCGACCGCCCAACGCGTCCATGGTTTTCGTCCGCGTCGTGGCGGGGTTGGATCCGCCGATTGGGGCAATGCAGGTGGGGTGAACGTGATGCCTGCAATGATGGCGATCTCGTTGGCCACAGCGATGACGTCTATCAACTCTCGCAACGCACAATCGCGCAAGTACTGGGTCAAATGATGTGTGATGATCATTGCTTGGGCACCGCGACTACGGTGCCGGATGTGATCGACAGTGCTGGGGGGCGGTGGGCTCCGTCGTACGGTGACGACCACCGTGCGGGACCGCCCGTCGGGTAGAACGAGAAGCAGTTCTGTGGGATTACCCGCCGCCACTCGAACGCCGCAGCTTCTCAGGACTTGAAGCGCCGTCGAGTGCAGGTCGTAGGTCATCGCGATGCCACCCCCTGTGTTGGTAGACCTCTGAAGTGCGAACACAAACATAACTGAGTTTTGTTGAGTTAGTTTGTTTGATTTTTGTAGAAAGTAGGTGTATCGGGCACCGGCGGTGCGCGCCCAGTGCAGCACGTGTGCAACGTTCACATGTCAATCGGCACGACAGACACGAGCACTAGCGTTCGTGCTGTTCGTGCTGTTCGTGGTAGTCGTAGTCGTAGTCGTAGTCGTAGTCGTCGTCGTCGAAGAGCGCCAGGCAGACGGTGTGTCGGTGGAGCCCACTACATTGCAGACGGGCAGCTGTAGAAAATGTCCCGTCGTCCACGTCGACTTGTACGTTGCAGATGAGGTGTGCCGACCATGGTGCCCGGACACAAATACGTCGACGTCGCATTGCTGAGCATCTGTGTTTCTACGACAGTCATAGTGCGTCGAACATGCCCGTGATTTCCGTCTGGACGAGTGCGGGGTCGTCCAGGGGGACGTCATGGGAGCTGCCCACTGCAGTGACGAGGTGACGGTTGGGCCCCTGGCCGACGAAGAGCGCAGCGGCGGCGGTCCAGTTGCGTGCATCCGCCGATCCTGCTGGCATCGGTGTCTCCTCGGAAACGATCACCGAAACAGGGATGTCCTGTGGCCAGGTCATGGCGTGGAAGGCGGTGTGTACCGGTCCCCAGTTCTCCGCGACAGCCAGAAATTGTCGTGACTGCCGCGTCGATGGAGCGGATTTGATTGCGGTGACCTTTTCCTCGTTGGCTGCAACGAGGCGTGTTATTTGGTCCGGTGTGAAGAACGGCGGGAGATTGGCGTCGATCAGGACTGCGCCGTCGACGATGTCTGGGTGAGTGTTCACGAGGGCGTGCGCGACTTCCCCTGCAATCGAGTGTCCGGCCAAGACGACGGGGCCGTCGGGGAGGTCGAGGCTTTCGAGGCCGGCAGCCAGATCCTCGCCGGCTGCGGACGGGTCGAATGCCCCCGGCACGTCGTCGCTTTGTCCGGCCCCGGTTCGGTCGTACGTGACGATGGCCGCGCCCGTCGCGGCAGCAAGGTCGGGGACGATACCGTTCCAGTAGGTGGCGTCGTTGCCCCCGCCGGCGTCGAGCACGATGGTTCCCCCGTCGCCGGGCGTGAGATAGAAAGCGAGATCGTGGCCGTCGCGTCGCACGATCTCCTGCCGGCCCAACGCTTGCGGGGGTGTGGAGGATGCCGCGCTGGTAGTCGGCGGAGGCGCATCGGACGGGGCCTCGGTGGCGGAACTGCAGCCGGCCGCTCCGAGCACGACCACGAGAGCGGCGATGGCGGTAGTGGGGTGCGGGACGAAGGAGGTGTATTTGTGAAGCAAAAGAATCAGCCCATTTCTCGAAAGGTGTCACGCTGCTGCGCGGTGGTTCAAGCACACCGCGAACGTTGTCTCATCGACACGGGGCTAGCCCCCCAACTGTCCCGGGGTAGCCCTACTTCCTGCCGCCGGCCTACCGGAGTCGTGGACCGGGTCCGCCGGGGTTCGTATCCGCTGGGGGTCGCTGACCTAGTCTGAGTTCATGACCCGCGACATCGATGAGTGTTCGGCAGTGTCGGATGCACGATGACTCAGCTGTTGAGGAACTGCGCGCACACCGCCTCATAGGCCGAGGCATCCTGCGGGGTTCGACGTGGCGGGAACTGGCGTTTCACGCATTCCATTTCCCGGTCGCTGTTGCCGGGTTCGCTTGGCTTCTTGTCGCAACCACGATCGGAGTGCTATTCGCTGCCTCCGGCGTGGGTCTGCCCGTCGCGGCAGCATTGTTCGCCAGCACCGGGTGGGTCGCGGCACCGACCCGGGCTTTGAGCGCACAGTACCTCGGGCGCCCGGTAGCAACACCGCCGCAGACCGCGGTCCGATCGGCCATGTCTGTATTTCGTGATCCGGCGTCGTGGCGCGCATTCGCCTACGCGGGCGTCGGATTCGCTTTGACCGGGACAACGTTTCTTGCCAGCGGCCTGTTGCTCGCGATCGCCCTCGCTGCGTTCACGTTCCCGCTATGGCGCTCGAATTTCATTGGCCTCGACGGCATAGTGTTCACATCGAACTCGGCAGGTCCGACATTGGTCATCGTCGGGGCACTGCTCCTCGTCTTGGTGTGGCCCGTCGTCAATCATGGCCTGGCCCGGGCGCAGTCATTCGTCATCGACGCGCTCCTCGGCCCGTCCCCGAGTGAACTCAGGCTCGCGGAACTTGCAGCATCGAGAGACGCGACCTTGGAGGGCGCACACGCCGTACTGCGAAGCATCGAGCGAGACCTCCATGACGGCGCCCAGGCTCGTGTGGTCAATCTTGCGATGATTCTCGGTGATGCGCTGGACCGGGTCCGTTCCGGGGCCGACCCCGCGATTATCGAATCGCAACTCGCTTCGGCGGTTGAAGTCACGACCGAGACGTTGGCCGAACTCAGAGCACTGGTTCGAGGCATCCACCCACCGGTCCTCGGCAGCGGTCTCGAGGCTGCTCTGCAATCAGCCGTGGGGAGGGCCGGATTTCCTGTGCGACTGCACGTCGACTTGCCCACACGGCCTTTGCCGGTCGTGGAGAGCATCGCTTACTTCGCTGTGCTCGAACTACTTACGAATGTCCAGAAACACGCCAACGCGAGATCAGCGTCCGTTGACATAAGTCGCGGGCCGGACGGACTCGTGGCGGAAGTAAACGACGATGGACAGGGAGGTGCCCACGTCGACGATCCTGCGGCGGGGAGAGGAACCGGTCTCGCGGGTGTACGTGAGCGAGTGCGCGCAGTGGATGGGCATTTCACGATCGACAGCCCCTCAGGCGGTCCGACGACCGCACGGTTCACCATCCCGGAAACAAGCGGTCGATGAAAATACTCGTCGTCGACGACAACGCGATTCTCCGCGAAGGGCTCGCAGCACTCCTCACGGGGAGAGGTCACGACGTCGACACCGCCAGAACCGGCGATGACGCAATTGCAGCCACAGATCGCGGCGGGGCACACGGCTTCGACGTCGTGGTCATGGACATTCGCATGCCCCCCACGCACACGGACGAGGGCGTGCGGGCCGCAGTGAGCATCAAGGCACTCAGACCGGATGTGGGGGTTCTGCTGCTCTCACAATACGCCGAAGTCCATTGGGCGCGTACCCTTCTGGAGGTAGCCACGAGCGGCGTGGGGTACCTGTTGAAAGACCGAGTTGCCGACGTCGGAGGATTTATCGACTCTCTTCAGCAGATCACCGCAGGCAACGTCGTATTGGATCCCGAAGTTGCTGCCGCTCTGGTCAATACCCCACGCACCACGAATTCGGACCTCGCACAGCTTTCACCCCGCGAGAGGGACGTACTGCGGCTGATGGCAGAAGGGCGTTCCAACGGAGCGATCGCTACCGCGATGTTCCTCTCCAATGGCACGGTCGAGAAGCACATCACCACTGTGTTCAACAAGCTCGGCCTCGAGACGTCACCCTCGAGTCATCGACGAGTTCTGGCAGTCCTTCGATATTTGTCCACGTGATCGACTGACTCGCAACGTGAATTAGCTGCGACAGAGTAAGACAAATGGTGCAGACAGTTCCCGTGTAGAGCCTCGGGTCGCGACATCACGCTGATGGCCCTCATTCTCGGCCGAGACTACAATCGGCAACGCTGCCGCCGGTTCTATTGGACGCCGGTGATGCCACGTGCTCGACGGCATGTGTTGCAGCAACGATCGCGTGGGACGGCATGTGTCGCTCGAGGTCGAATATCCCCAGTATTAGTTGCCCGGTCTCGTCGATGGGACTTGTGGCTGATGGTGTGGGGGCCGCGATACGCCCGGAGACGACTTCGTCGGGGAAGTTTGGGCGCCCGTCTGTGAGCCACGCGAGTACACGCCCGCTCGCGGCGTGCAGCACCGCCGTCGATGTTCCGGCGTAGGTCGCGGTTGCCTGAAGTGCGGCGCGTGGAAGCAGCTCTTCTTCTGTGGAGGCGGTCGTCTCCGGGAGGCGCAGGGAGACTCCGAGGATGGCCGGTCCATCGAAGGTCGCCACGACGCGCATCGTGTAACGCTCGACGGTCCCGTCGGTGCGGATCCAGTCTCCGGCGAAGCGGTCACCGACCGTGGCACCGTAAACGTCTGCGGCGGTGCGACGGATGTCGGACAGGCGGGCGCATCCGGAAAGCCAGTCGGTCATCGTGCCGGTCTCTGGGTCGTCGACGAACTCCGGCGAGATCGGGTCGGCGAGTTCCCAGGCGAACGCCCACACCGGGGGCTCGGGCGGCGGCGTCTCGGTGGCGTCGCCGATCCACATGAGTATCGCGTGTACCTGTCGCGACGGCCCGAGGACGGGCTGTGCCAGCGCCAATCGCGGCCCGCCGACGTCGAGGAGCACCTGCGACTGCTTCAGGTTGTTGAGGACGGTGTCGAGTAGTTGTAGCACCGTCGTGTAGACCGAACCGCGGAACATATTGGAGACCGGTCGCCATTGCTTCGAGCGCGCACCGACCATGACCACTGCGGGCGTCGATCCTGAGGTCTCGACCAGAAACCAGCCTTTGTCCACGACACCCTCTGTCTCTGGCCGAGCCGACGAAATCGGCAACGGGCGGCAACGGTATCAGTGATCCTGCATCCAGCGCAGGGCGAAATGGCCCTCCAAAACCTTGCGCATCTGTGCGACCTGCGAACTTTCGCCGGCCCACGCGACGTACCCGTCCGGTCGGACGACGACGATCTCTGGGTACAGCTTTGGCAATCCCTGGGCGACGACGGTGTCGGTGAACGGGATGGCTGCCGTCTCGGCGATGGCCGCACGTGCTTGCGCACTGACAAGTATCACGATTCGGCCGCGGGCGAGCAGCTCCGACACGGTCGTCCGTGTGCCGTCGACATCGATTTCGTGGTCGGGTAGGAACGACCCGTCGAGCTCGCTTTCCGATGGTCCGGGGATGTCGTGGCGCAGGGAGTGACCGTTGATCTTGTCGCCTAGCCAGTCGTGGGTGTCTTTGTTGCACAGCATCTGCGAGACCATTCGACGCAGTGGGTCCTGGGCCGGATCTGGATTCATGATCGCCGACTGGACACGAGTGTTGTCGATGACCCACTGGCCAACAGGTTGACGTTCGGCGGAGTAGCTGTCGAGCAGGGTGTCGTCTGCGGCACCGGTCACCACGGCGGCGAGCTTCCATCCGAGGTTGACCGCGTCGGAGATTCCGGTGTTGAGGCCCTGCCCACCGAGCGGGTAGTGGATGTGGGCAGCGTCGCCGACCAGGAATAGTCGACCGTCTCGGTAGTCGTGCACGATCCGGCTGAAGTCGCTGAACCTATTGAGGTAGTGCGGCGACTCGAGCTCGACGTGTGACCCGACCACGCGGTCGATCGCGGCTCCGAACTCCTCCGGTGTGACCGGTGCATGCCGGTCGGCGGCGGGACCGTCGAACTCGAACACGATTATCCGGCTGTGTCCGTAGCGGTTCAGGTTGAGCAGCGTCCACCCGGCGTCGGTGTGGTTCCATCCTCCACGGAGATGCTCGGGGTGCGGCAACTGCGCGAGGCCTAGGATCGCGCGCATTGTCGGTGCGTATTCGGTCGTTGTGAACCGGCCCGAGCGCAGCACCGCGCTGCGGCCGCCGTCGGCACCGACCACGTAGCGCGCAGCGTACCGTTGCTCGGCACCATCGGAGTCATACGCGATGACGACTGCGTGGTCTGCGGACTGTTCCACGGAGGTGACCGTGATACCCCGGATTACCTGTGCACCATGTGTGGCAGCCTTCGCTGCGATCGCGCGTTCGAGTTCGGCCTGGGCGATGCCCATCATGACCGGCCCGTCGATGGTTCGCGATCGCAGCGTCAGCCACGGGTATCCCGCGAACTGGAACAGCTCCGAGGAGATGGTCGTGTGATCGTTGGTGCGGCGTGGGACGGCGACGACCTGTCTGCGCGCGAGGGTCGCGATGGCGCGCGCGTGATAGGTCCCCGCCTTGGGGTACTCGTTCACGGCATCGCGACTCTCCAGTACCACCGCCGAGATGTCATGCAGCGCCAACTCGTTGGCGATCAGCATCCCCACCGGCCCACCGCCGACCACGATCACGTCATACATCTACACAATTCCTCTCACACCGAGATCCACCGGCAGAACGGCAGGTCGCCGCAGTCCGGTTCCTAGATCCCATTCGACGTCCGACGGATCCACACGCAGAGCCAGGTCGGGGTAGCGCGTGACGACCCGGGTGAGTATCGCGATCAACTCCGTCTGCGCCAGCGCCGACCCCATGCACCGATGCATGCCGTACCCGTATTGCAGATGCCGACCACGCGGGCGATCCAGCCGGATTTCCAACGGTGCGTCGAACACCGCCGGATCGCGGTTGGCCGCGTTGATGTGTGGGTAGACGATCTCCCCGACCGGAAGCGGACCGGCCGTGGTGTTGAGAGGCCGGGTGAGTTCACGCGGGAACGACCCCGGCGTTCCAAGCGGCATGAGGCGCATGATCTCCTCCACCAGGTCCGGTACCAGGGAAGGATCGTCGACCACCTGCGAATACAGATCACGATGCGCCAGTGAGGCATACAGGGTTTTGCCGAGCATCGTCGCGACGTTGTTGTCCCCTCCGAGGACGATCCTCATGACGGTCCCGCTGATGAGGGTGTCGACGACGGCGGCGAATTCCGGCTGCCGGGCCCGGCGCTTGTAGGTGGCGAGAAGTCCGGTGTCGTCGTGTTCGGAGTCGTCGGCGACGAGTTCCTGCACCCAGCCGTACAGCTCGACCCACGAGTCGACGATGAGAGGTATCTCGTCGCGACGAGCAAGCTGAATCCGTCGACCGAACTCGTGGGACACGAACTCTCTGACTACACCGTGCACCGGGGCGTCGAGATTGATGAGCACCTCGGGTGCCCAGTTGGTGGGCATGAACGACGGGCCGCCGTCGACATTGCACAGCGTGCGGCTGGCGGTCCGGTCGAGCATCAACGTCTTGACGTCCTCGTAGGACGTCAGGCAGATCGCGCTGTGCCCACTGGGCAGCTCAATCCTCTGATGCCCGTCGTCGCTGGCGAGTTCGCGGACGTATGGCGGCGGGGTGTCGAGATTCGGGATGTCGGTGACCAGTGGAGTTGTCGATGTCCCGCCGGGGCGATGGATGGTCTGAGTCATTGCGGAATCTCCTCGGGATCGAGAGCGGTATCGGCATCGAGGACCGGGGCGGCTGCGGTAGGTGTCGTCGGGGTATCGACGGGGCGCCGCAGCAGGAGTATGACGGCCACGGCGAGGACGAGAGACAGGGCGGCGAGCACCCAGAGCAACGGGGTGAATCCGTCGGCGAACGCGGCTCGCAGCAGACCGGTATCCACGGAGCTGTCGATGCCTCCGATCTCACCGGTGACGACCTTGTCTACGATGCTCTCCCGCTCACCGGGTCCCAGGGCGGCCGGCAGGCGGTCGCGGACCTGACCACCGACGCCCGCAGTCAGCGCGCTGGCAAACACCGCGACGACGACGGCCTCGCTACCGAGGCGCACCGTGGACACCAGACCTGACACCATTCCCGACTTGTCGGCAGGTACCGATCCGATCGCCTGGCCGTCCACCAGCCCGACGCCCAACCCGAACCCCAGGCCGAGCAACAGGAACGGGACGACGATGGTGCCGATGCTCTGCTCGGTACCGACCAGGGTGAGCGCGGCCGCACCGGCAACGAACAACAAGACGCTGCCACCGAGGATCACCCATACCGGTACGCGACGGGTGTGCATGGCCCCGGCGATGAGCGGGCCGACGATGACCGGCACGGTCATGATCAGCATCACCAGTCCTACGGTCCCGGTGCCCAGCTGCCATACCGTCGACAGGAACGTCGGGTAGTAGGTGAGCAGCGTGACGAAGCCGACTGCACCGGCGACGGGGACGGCGAGCAGACCGACGAGCCGGGATGATTGCAGCAACGTCAGGTCGAGCAACGGGTGAGCTGTGGTGAGTTCGATCCGGATGAACGTCGCGAACAGCACCATCCCGGCGATCAGGGTGCCGAGTGTCGCTGGCGAGTGCCATCCCCACGAATCTGACTGCACGATAGCTGCAATCACAAGCGTGAGTGACGCGGCGAAGGCGACCGCACCGGGGTAGTCCAGTCGACCGGTGGACTGAGCAGGCGTGTCGTGCACTTTCGATGCGATGACCAGGGCTGTCGACACCGCGATGACGACGGCGTTGAACCAGAAGATGCCCGACCAACCCACCAGCGCGATGGCGGTCGAGGAGATCGTCGGCCCGAGACCGAGTCCCACTCCCGCGGCGGTGCCGAACAGCGCGAACGACCGCGCCGCGGCAGCGCCGTCGAAGGTGATGGCCAACAGCGCTCCTGAGCAGGCGAAGATGATCGCGGCCCCGACGCCGGCGAGCGCTCGACCGATGTCGAGCAGTAGCAACGACGGTGCGACAGCGCTGAGGACCGCCGCCCCGGCGAACAGCGCGCCGCCCAGGACCAGGCCGCGGCGGCGGCCGAGGTGATCGGCGATCGATCCGGCGACCAGGCTGAACACTGCGAAGGTGAGATTGAAACCGTTGACGACCCACTGCAGCAGTGCCGGATTGGAGCCGAGATCGGCAGCGATGTGCGGCAGCGCCACACCGGTTCCGGACACACCGGTGGGTACGACGACGACACCGAGCAGGATTGCCGCCAGGAGGAGGTTGGGTCTGGCGGTCGATGTGGCTGTTGAGGACGACGCGGGTGCGGTCATGCGCTGGTCTCCCTGTCTGCGATGGCGCCGTGGTCTGCGCCTAGGAGCGCGGCGAGGTCGGCGAGGGTCTGATCGTTGTCGACGAAGCGAATTGCTCCCCAACCGGATCTGCGTGCGGCAGCACAGTTGGACTCGAGATCGTCGATGAGGACGGCGGTTCCAGGGGCGGCCCCGATCCGGGTCTCGGAGATCGCGAAGATTTCCGGCTCTGGTTTGCGACACCCGACGTCGTAGGAGTCGATGATCGCGTCGACGTCGACGTCGTCGTCGAGTCCGACCATCGGGCGCCAGTGGGCTTCCCACTCACGGACGTTGTTGGTGAGAATCCCGACTCGGTAGCCCTGCGCCTTCAGCTCGTAGACCAGGTTGCGCATCGTCGTGTTGACCTGGTGGCCTGCGAACCACTGGCGACCGAAGTCGGTCTCTGCCCGCGAGACGTCGATCCCTCGGGATGTGAGCCATCGGTGCATACGATCTACCCACTCGGCCTCGGTCAGTAGGCCGAGTTCGACGGGAGCGAGCACGTCGACGCCGAGGCCGTCGGCGACGCCCGCCATCGCGGCTTTGAGATCGGCCGGGCTGATACCGGTCTTGCGTTCGTAGTCTACGAACAGGTCTTCGATCGGGGGCGAGAGCACGCCTCCGAAGTCCAGGAAAACCGTCGTGTATCGCGGCGCGGCGGCGACCGGCGGGACGGTGCCGACGCGTGCTGAGGCGGTCATGGCGCGACCGCCACGTGGCTAGAAGCGTACGACCGGGCGAAGAGCACTCCACACGACGCGATGACCACGCCTTCCTGCGTGATGTCCACGTCGAAGCCGACACCCTGGTCGCAGGTGTCCGTCTGCGGCCGGACAAGCGCATTGGTCTGTAGGTCGATCTCACCGAAGCGGGTGAATGTCGCAGACAGAGAACGTATTCGGAGACGGCGTGCACTGAGTCCGAAGTACTCGTCGGCACCGATGATCGGGTGATGCTGGTCGACGAATACATCGATGTCGAAACCGCCCGAGACGTGGCGTGCAGCACCGACAACATTGCGACTCAGGCTACGGCCGAGGGCCTCTGGCTGGTGCGCACCGACCTGCCGGTGGGGGTGGCGTCCCGGCAAAGGTTCTATGCCGCTGCAATATTCAGCCAGTCCCAGCTTTGCCCGTCCCGAGGCTCGGACCCGAGCCCAGACAGATTTCGGCATCCATTGAATCGACATGGTCATGGTGACCGCAGTCATCCCGGCAAGTGTGACCGTCATATCGAGTGTGATGCCGATGATCGTGGTGTCGCGGACCTTCTCGCCGCCGATCACCGCACTCAGCTCACCGTTGCCAGGGGCGGGCGTTACCGTCATCGCGTCATCCGAAACGACGGTGAAGGCACCGGCATTGAAAATGAAGGACTGGTCGAACTCGACTCCCACGTGGCGATGGGCGATCAAGATTGACGCCTGCCGGAAGCACTCCAGGACGAGCAACGGGTCGTATCGGCCGGCGGCGGGCCCTACGTGATCGCTGTAGTAGCTGTGCGACTTCGGGAGATGAATGCCGACGCGAAAGTTGGGGTACCGATCGCAGATGATGTCGGTGAGGTAGACCTCCGACAGTGCGTCGCGGTGCACGTGTTCGCGCGGGACCAGGGTCGAATGGGAAAGTTGAGCGTAAAGAGTAGATGTCACGGCGAGCCCCTTGCTGAAGGTTCGGACGGAAACACAGACGAGAGGTCTTGCTGGGCACCGCACGGCACCAGTCACGTCTGCGATTTGTCTCAAGCGATCCGGCAGGTCTCGGGCTTGTAAGCAAGGGGCTCTCAAGCGACTCTGTTCGGACTGTGGGTAGCTTAGCGCGCGCAACGAATTCCGTCGCGCCCGAGGACCAACTGCGAGTGGAGTCACATCGCCGGTTCACGGGTGGGTCTTCACACAGGCGCTCGCCAGTGGCACACGTCATGTGTTGCTGCCGTGTCGATTCGGTATTCGGCCCGCATAGTGATCTGATGACACCGAAGCGACGACCGGTTGCCGTCGCCGCGGCGGGGATGGCAGTAGAGGGCTACGACTGGGTGACGTTCCTCACGCTGCTCCCATACATGACCAGCGAGCTGTTCCGTGATAGTGAATCCGGGATGACCGCCGGCCTCGCAATCTTTGCCGCCGGGTTCGTATCCCGGCCCGTGGGGGCCTACATACTCGGGAGTATCGCTGATCGACGAGGCCGCACAACGGCGTTCGTAACCTCATTGTGGACCGGGGCCGGCGCGACTACCGGAATGGCCATCACACCCGCGATAGACGGAGTGGCCTGGGCCGCGCCGCTGCTGTTGTTGATCTTCCGAGTGGTTCTGGGTGCCGCACACGGCGGACAGGCCGCGGTGGTCAACGCACACATGTACGAGATGCACCCTGTCGGGCGGAGACTGGACCCGTCGGCGCTGATCTACACGATGGCCGCGTGCGGAAAAGTGGTGTCGCTGACGGTCACCCTGCTGATGATTGCCATGATCGGCCATGAGCAGATGGCCGGGTGGGGGTGGCGGATTCCCTACGCGGTCGGGGCGGTGGCGGGTGCGGCACTGGCGATAGCCGCGGCCCACGGCATCGACGCCGCTCTACCACGATCCGAGGAGGCGGGCACCGCGCCGAATCTCCGGCATTCGGCGATACTGGCTCGGATGGCGGCAGTCTGCGCGCTCACCGTCGGCACCACTCTGTCCTACAACATCTGGGTCGCCGGCACCGTTCCCTATGCGGTCACGCATCTGAGCGTTGGCGAATCAACCATGGTCGCAGTATCTCTCGTGCAAACGGTCGGTTTCGCTGGACTGGTGATCTGCGCCGGAGTGCTGATGCGGCACCGATCCCGCACCGGGCTGTACGCCGCGTCCGCCGTCGCCAACGCAGTGTTCGCGCTGCCTGTGCTGTATCTGACCCGGCCGTCGGCGACACTGGCGATGTACCTGGTCGGCACGTCGCTGGCAACGGTTGCCTTGGCGGGTCTGTGTGCTGCATTGCCCGCGGTTATCAGCGCCCTGTTTCCGCGATCGGTGCGCGGGGTGGGCAACGGTCTGCCCTACGCCGTTGCCGTTGCATTGATTGGCGGGACGGCACCGAGCCTGCGCGAGACGTTCTCATCGAACTACACGGTCTTCGCGGTGTACGCCGCGACGACGTGTCTCATAACTGCAGGCACTGCAATCATGGTCGATCGTCGATCAACTGGGATACGACGGCAAATTCAAGTACAGCAACCATAGTTACCGCACCGTCAACCATCTGGCCCTTGTGGCTGATGTGTCTAGCTTGTCGGGAGGCCGCCGACCCTCATTCATGGCCGCGTTCTCCTTTGCGTGGGCGTACCGAATTGACCTCGTTGTCTTCGGGTTCGATAGACAAGTGATTGCCCGCCCAGTCACGCACTGTCGGAGTTGGACTTGCTCAAACACTTTGGCGGATTCGGGTGGTTCCGTATGTCCGCGCGCGTGAGCGGGGCGGATACAGTCGACTCATGAATGCCACATGCTGGAATTTGGACGCCTCCGTTGGCGAGTTGCTTCTGCATACTGGTGTCACCGGCCGGGCGGCGAAGCTGGGTCACAACCTGACGATCGCCATGAAGGCATGGGAAGCTACGGTGTCCTGGGACGGGGACGGTCCCGTCGCTGCGGAACTGACCGTCGAGGTGTCGTCGCTCGACGTGCTGCGGGGTGACGGGGGTGTGAAGTCGCTGTCCGGGCCCGAAAAGGCGCTGGCGCGGTCGAACGCGCTGGGCGCGCTCGATGCGGACCGATTTCCCGCCATTACCTTTCACACGGATTCCATCGAGAAGATTGACGACGGCTATCGACTCACCGGGTCGCTCGACATTCACGGATTGACCCGGCCGCAGACTGTCGATCTGCATACCGAGGGCCTCGGCGACGCATGGCGGGTGTCGTGTGAAGCCGTCGTCTGCCAGAGCGAATTCGGCGTCAAGCCGTACTCGCTGTTCCTGGGTTCGGTCAAGGTCGCGGACAACGTGACAGTAACCTTTACCGCCAGCTGGGCCAAGGACGACTGAAGCTCGCCCGACCGAGCCGGAGGCCCTCAGGGCGGACGCCCCAAGGATCGTCCGGTGGCCGTAATGGCATGTTCCATCGCGAAGCGGGCCGTCGGGTGTCAACAGAGGGCGTCACGAGGCCTGTTGGTGTCCCTATGGATGGTCGCTCGTTCGGGCGCCCGCCATTTCCCGGAGCTGCCGAAAGTCGAATACTCGCGTGGATATCTATGCAGTTCGCGGGTTGGTTTGTAATCGTCGCGGTGTATCGATTTGCCGCTGGCGCGCCGATGCGCGCGACTAGGTTGTGAAGATGAGTCTTCGCGGGTCTATCGCACGCTTCGTCGGCGGTGTACCGGGTCCGGCGGTAGGGGCCGCTCGGATGCTTGGTGCCGCGTCTGCGGATCTCGCAGGCGTCGTGGATCCACGTCGCCTGATCAGCCGGCGGTCGGCCGAGGACCCCTTCGACCTTCGCGACCCCGAGTACATCCGGCGGACGCTGCCGGCGCTTCGCGCGTTGTCCGACATCTACTTCCGAGGCGAGGTGCGGGGGATGGACAACGTGCCGGCGCGAGGTCCGGTGCTGCTCGTCGGTAACCACTCCGGCGGGACGCTCATCGCCGACACATTCGTATTCACGCAAGCGTTCTGTGACCACTTCGGCGCCGAACGGATCTTCTACCAACTTGCCCATGATCTCGTCTTCAAGGTCCCTGGTGTGCGTGCCCTAGTTGTCCCGTATGGGACGGTGCCGGCCTCGCCGGAGAACATGCGGCGGGCGCTCGCGCGGGACGCGGCGCTGCTTGTGTATCCGGGTGGCGATCATGAGACCTACCGAGCGACATGGCATTCCGCGGACATAGATTTCGCCCACCGGACCGGGTTCGTGCGGCTCGCGCTGCAACTGGACATCCCGATCGTCCCGGTCGTGGCGATCGGTGGCCAGGAGACAGCGCTGTTCCTTGGGCAGGGCGAACGCGTCGCGCGGCTGCTGCACCTGCACCGGCTGCTGCGGCTCGACGTCGTCCCGGTGCAGATCGCGCCGCCATGGGGCGTGACCGTGCTCGACGTTCCGGGCCGGGTACCGCTGCCGGCGAAGATTACCGTCGAGGTCCTGTCGCCGATCGATCTCCGCGCGGAGATCGGAGCCGATCTCGACCCCGAGGCTGGGTATGAACTCGTCACCGAGCGAATGCAGCAAGCCCTGAACGAGCTCGCCCACGCCCGCAGGTTCCCGTTGATCGGCTGAGGTAGGGCCCGACCACAAGAACGTTGCCAACACCGGCTGACCCCGGCCCCGGCGATGAACAGTCAATTGTGGCGTCGCCGAAGTTGATCTTCGCGACGTCCGAACGACGCTGGAGGACCCGGTCGTGCGACGGGGGGGGGCAACGACTACGCATTGGCGCCCATCGCGGCGCGCCACGATTTCGGGGCGATTGCGAAAGCGGCCGGCTCGCGCCGCCCAGGGCTATCGCTGACTGGCGTCCGGCAACCGGGGCGGGCAGGTGCCGCCGGGTACGGTGGCCAATTCGAAATGCCACCATTCGTTGTCGTACGTCCGGCACAGCCCCCACTGGTTACCGCGTGCCTCCAGCCACTGGGCGCCCTGCTGCGGACCGACATCGAGGGCCCGGCCATGGACGTGGCTCGATGCCTCCGGCGGTAGCACCCAGTGGCGCGCCGCATCGGGGCTGCCGTAGGTCCGGATGCCGTCCTCCCACAGCTCCTGCTGCTCCGCTGGCGTGCGGTAACCCGAAGTGATCGACAGCGGAACCCCTTCCGTGTGGGCCTGCTGTTCGGCCAAGATGTAGGCGGCGGCCAGCACAGGGTCCAGCCCGGGCGTACCGACCGCAACGTCCGCGTGCGCGGCCGGCACGGACCATCCGGTCAATGGCACTGACCATCCGGACAACCCGATGCCCAGGGCAAGGACCGATCCCGCGATACGTCGCATGCGGTGATCGTATCGGTACGGCCACGAGTGAACCGTCGACTCGTATCAAAGGCAACGACTTCCTGCGCCGGGCCGCGGACCAGTCGCTCGCCGGCATCGCTGCCAACGACCCAGGTCAAGGGTTCGAAGCTGGTTGTCTCAACTGTACGAGGCAGCGAAGACCAGGAAAACGACGAACAACGCCACACCACCCAGGGCTGCGCCGAGCATGGCCTCACGGCCGTTGGTCGCCGTGCCGTCGACCGCCCGGTTCAGGCCGACCCACCCACACGCCACCGCGACCACACCGGCTGGAATCGCAATGAAGTCCCCTATGAAGGGGACGAAGGCGCACACGACGGCAACGATGCCCGCAATCAACGCAAGGCTTCCGACGCCGTCTCGATACATCGATCGAGTAGAAGGTTTCTTTGCCATACCGCCTCCACTAGCAGCTGATGCACAGCCTGTGCGCGGCAGAGTCGCCGATCTCGGGCGTACGTCAGTGCCGACCTTCGAAAGATACCCCGGCTTCGCAGATCGCGTCGGTCGGCTGGTCGGCGATGGCTCCTATTGCGGAATCAGACGTCATCGCTTTAGGGTGGTGACGCCCGTCACCGACCGACGTGGCTTGTTCATGGGGGGTGCGGCATCTACACCGTTGTCATCATCGGAAGCGGGTTCGGCGGTCAGTGCGCTGCGAAAGCGCTGCTTGCGCGCGGTATCGACGATTTCGTCATGCTCGAGCGCAGGCCGTTCCTCGGTGGAACGTGGAAGCAGAATCGATATCCCGGCGCTGCCGTCGACGTGCAGAGCCCGCTGTACTCGATTGCCTCCGAGCCGTTCGAGTGGACCAGGATGTTCGCCGAGCAAGAAGAGTTGGAGCGGTACACCGAGCATGTGCTTCGGTCCAACGAACTCCCCGGCCGCGCACGTCCGAACACCGAGGTCGAGAGGATCGAGTGGCGGGGCGACCACTGGGAGATCAGCACATCTCAGGGCGTGCTGCATGGACGGTTCGTCGTCAATGCCTCAGGGCCCTTGAGCACGCCGGTAATTCCGCCGTTCCCCGGCCGGGACAGGTTCGCGGGGAAGACGTTTCACACGAACGACTGGAACGTGGATTTCGACCACACAGGTAAGCGTGTGGCCATCGTCGGTAGCGGGGCCAGCGCCGCTCAGGTAATCCCGGCAATTCAGCCCGACGTGTCGGAACTGCATGTCTTCCAACGCACCCCGCACTGGGTGATTCCCAGGCACGATCGCGAGTTCACCGCTCTCCAGCGCAAGTTGCTGCGTTTCGAACCGATCCGAAGGCTGGTCCGCGCTGCGATCTACTGGAGCCTCGAGACCCGCATCATCGGGTTCAAGTACTCGCGTCGTGCACTGAAACTCGTCGCCGAGAACGAGGCCGTGAAACACCTGCGCCGGCAGGTTCCCGATCCGGATCTACGCACCAAGCTCACCCCGGACTATGCACTCGGTTGCAAGCGAGTAATTCTGTCCAACACACTCTTTCCGGCCCTCGGTGCGTCCAACGTGACCTTGCACGACAAGAACGACGGCATATCCGAGATCACCGAAACCGGCATCGTGACCGCCACCGGGGAGCACGTCGAGGTCGATCTGCTGGTGTGGTCCACCGGGTACGACGCCACCGACGGGGTGATCTCGTATCCGGTCATCGGGCGCGACGGACGCGCGCTGTCGGATGTGTGGGACCCGTACCCGCGGGCCTATCTCGGAACAACCGTTCCGGGCTTCCCCAACCTCTTCGTTGTCACCGGTCCCAACACGGGCATCGGACACACCTCGGCGATCTTCTTGATCGAGGCGCAGATGGAGTACATCGTCCGGGCACTCGACGCCGTGCGTGATGCAGGCGCCGTCGCGGTGGAGGTCACTTCGGCTGCGGAACAGGCATACACCGACAAGATCCACCGTGAGATGGAAGGCACGGTGTGGAAGGACGGCGGCTGCCACAGCTGGTATCAGTCCCGCTCCGGCCACGTCGTAGCTATGTTTCCCGGGTTCAGCTTCACTTTCCGCCGCTGGGCCAAACGCTTTCGCGCCGAGGAGCACGACATCCATATGACAGCGACCGACGCAACCGACAAAGACGTGATGCCAGTATGAAGGATCGTTTGGACAAGGTCGTTCTGATCACGGGAGCGGGCGGCGGTATCGGTGCGGCTGTCGCTGCGGCACTACATCGGCGCGGCGCTTCCATCGTGCTGGTGGACGTGCCCGCCGCCGACCTCGAACGTGTGTCGGCGCAATTGAGTCACAGCAGAGTTGCCATCGTTCGCGCCGACGTGACGAGTAGGGAGCAACTCGACAATGCGGTCGCCACCGCAATAGAACAGTTCGGACGGCTCGATATCGTCATCGCCAATGCAGGTATATCGAGCGGCGCCAGGGCTTCCACTATTCGATCGGTCGACGACGGGGTGTTCGAACGTGTCATCGGAGTCAATCTCACCGGTGTCTGGAATACAGTGCGCGCGTCGTTGCCACACATCGTCGACTCCGGCGGCTACATCCTGCTGACCGCATCTACCTACGCGTATGTCAACGGAATGGCCAACGCCCCGTACGCGGCGTCCAAGGCCGCAGTCGAGCAACTGGGTCGAGCGCTGCGGGCGGAGTTGGCGGGCACCGACGCAACCGCGGGTGTTCTCTACCCTGGATGGGTGTCGACTCCGATCGCCGACGTCGCCTTCGGTGGCGACGAGATCGCGACCGCTCTCGTCGCACGCGCATTCCCGGCGCCGATTCGGCGCCCGATCTCGACGGAAAAGCTCGCACGTGCCACCGTCCGTGGAATCGAGCGTCGCGCTGCGCGCATCCAAGTTCCAGGACGGTGGATTCCTTACTCCCTACTGCGCGGCATCATCAATCCCCTGTCCGACATCATTCTCGAACGCGATGCCGAGATCGCCCGGCTGACCGCCGAACTCGACGGACGCCGGACGTGAGCGAGGGCTCCGCGAGAGCTGCTGGACGCGCGTACGGGGGCGTGAGCGCCGTCGAACGGGACGGCCGCCGGCGCCGCCAGCTACTGGATGCGGGGCTACTTCTCTTCGGCGATACCGGGTATCGAAGCGCCACGGTCCGCGGGCTCTGTCGGGAGGCCAAGATCGCGGATCGCCATTTCTACCAGTACTTCGCTGGGACAGAGGATCTCCTGCTCGCGGTCTATGGCGAATGTATGAGGCGCCTCACGACCGAAACCGTGGCCGCCATGTCGCAGGTGGAAAGTGGCGATGACGTCGAGCGCGTGGCCGCTCGGGGTCTCGACGCGTTCTTTCGCGTCATGGAGGATCCGCTGCTCGCGAGAGTGGTGTGGACGGAAGTGCTCGGAGTGAGTCCTCGGGTCGAGCGAGAGTATCTCGCGGCTATGACCAGCTTCTCCGAACTGATGCTCGCGCACCTTCGAGGAATGGGCGTCGCGGTCGAGGCGGAAAACGATGTGGATCCTGCAATTCTCGCGACTGCTGCAGTCGGCGGGATCAGTCACACGGCGATGACGTGGTTTCTGAGCGGTTACGCTGCCGACCGAAAGGTAGTGGTTGCAACCACCGCACGCTACCTCGCGAGCATCGGTGGATCCTTGGCATCGGAATCGATCACTGGCTCCTGACGATGCCCTGAACGAGCGTGTCGATGATGGATCGAGCTGTAGCCGGGTCGTGATCGTGGGTCAGCAGACCTTCGACGACGAAGGTGATGATCTGACAGTGTGCTTCGGCATCGGTAGTGGGCATATCGGCTGGCAGCTCGGCACGGGTGAGTGCATCGGCCATGGAATGGAAATTCTCGTGCCAGGTGTCGACTGCTCGAGATGACAGGCGACGGTTGTGCACTGTATCGACCAGCCGACCCATCCCCTTCAGCTCCGCAGTAACCCACACCAGTTTGTCGGCCAGATCGAGCTCTGCGAGGTCGGTCCAACGTTGGAGCGATTCGGCGAGGACGACGTCCAACACTGCGACGAGTAGCTCGTCCTTGTCGGTGAAGTACCAGTAGATCGTCGTCGATGTCACTCCGGCTGCGCTGGCGATGCGTGCGAGCGAGACTTCCTCGTATCCACGTTCGAGGAACAGGATGCGAGCAGCCGAGACGATCTCCTCGCGCTTCTCTTCCCGTTGACGGGGTCGTCGATTCCGAGGCATTGTCGAAGCTTATCTTGATCACCGATCAAGACGGGTTGGCCTGCTCGTACGGCGGCGGACCGAATTCCGCGAGGGACCATTATCGACGCAGGTCATTTCGATTTGTACATCGAACCACTTTTCGAGCAGGTCGTGGCCGACCAGCTGGAGTTTCTGGCTTCGAACGCCCCGGTGCAACGCTAGTCGACGTCGGTGATCCGCCGAAATGGCTGTGCCGCTTCGAGTTCGAACGCCACTTCCAGCAGCGCCGTTTCGTTGCCATGATCGGCGGACAACTGGATGCCGATCGGTAACCCGTCCGCGGTGCAGCCCAGCGGCATCGAGATCGCGGGGCCACCCGACGCATTGTTCAGCGGCGTGAAAGCGACATAGGCGAGCAACCGGGGAAAGAGCACGTCGAACCCGTTCGCGGGGGAGAGGTG
Organism: Rhodococcus sp. I2R; assembly: GCF_020889545.1. NCBI lineage: Bacteria > Bacillati > Actinomycetota > Actinomycetes > Mycobacteriales > Nocardiaceae > Rhodococcus > Rhodococcus sp. I2R. The sequence goes on along the minus strand of NZ_JAHUTG010000021.1, from coordinate 64,484 downwards.
TCCGAGCCTCGGTGTCGTGTGCGCGAGAACCGGCGACACCATGATGTCCAGGTCGGCGAACGCGCGGTGGTAGTTGGCTTCCGATCGGCGCAACCGTCGGATCGTCTGTGGCGTTTTCCAGAAGTTCCGGATGAACCTCTTCGACAGACCACGAGTCAAGGCGTCGGTCTGGGATCGGTCGAAGCTCGGGTCCAACGTCCACTTCCCGAAGTTCTGGACCGCGAAGCCCAGCAGACTCCAGTAGTGCTGAAAGTCGTCCTGAAACGCCAACAGTTCCTTCTCGGGCAACGGCAGTCCGATCTCCCGAACACTGTGTCCGAGGTCGGCAAGGATGCGTGCGGTGTTCTCGACTGCCTTCCGGGTGTCCTCGTCGACGGGTATACCCGGTAGTGACCGCATCACGAGGCCGATGCGCAACCGTCGCTTCGCGGGGCCCTCGACGAGTCCGACCGGCCGAAGCTGCGGCGCTGGGCGGTACCGCTCGACCTGCGCGAGGAACGCAGCTGTATCGCGCACAGTTCGGGTGAGCACTCCGTTGGACACGATGTTCACCGGCATACTCGAGGCGTGGGCGTCGAATATCTCACGGCCACGTGTGGGCTTGAGTCCGACGAGTCCGCACGTGGCCGCGGGGATGCGTATCGAGCCGCCTCCGTCATTCGCGTGCGCGATGGGTACCACGCCCGCGGCGACGAGTGCCGCGGATCCGCCGGACGAGGCGCCGGAGGAGAATTCGGTGTTCCAGGGATTGCAGGTAGGCGGGAGCGTCTCGAACTCGGTGCTGGCGTTGAACCCGAACTCGGGCATCGTCGACTTGCCGAGGCTGATCAGCCCTGTCGAGAGCAGCTGATCGGTGAAGCCGGCATTGCTGTGTGCGGGAGTGGAATTGATTGCAAGCGAACCGTGATCGGTCGGTAACCCCGCGACGTCGGTGTTGTCCTTGACGAAGGTCGGGACCCCGGCGAAGACGCCAACGCCCGGACTGTGGGCGCGAAGGCGTGCACGGTCGAAATCGGGTGTTTCGATGGCATTGAGGCGAGCATTGACCGCACCGGCACGTGCGATGGCGGCATCGACGGCCTCGACCGCACTGATGTCGCCGGATTCGATCGCGGATGCGACGCCTGTTGCGTCGAGGTCGCCGAGGGCATCGTCGCCGAACGCGTGGACCCGCTTCGAAATTGTCAATCGAACTCCCCATCGTGGACGTCGCTCGACTATAAGTCACCCGCTCACGTCTGCGATCCGGTACTCGCCGAACCCAAGGGCCCGTCGGAAGCGCGGGCTCCTTACAACCCGGCCGAGTGTTCGTAACCCAAGCTTCCGTTGTACGCGCGCGGACTTGTTGTAACTGCGGAGAAGTTGTCGAAATCTGCTTCCTGCCCGGAACTATTCTGCAGTTGCCCGGTCGAGGCCCTTGCGGTCGTAGACCCGGGTGAACACCAGTCCCAAGGCGAGTCCGATCAACAGTCCCACTCCGGTCATGGTGACGGCCTGTAGCAGTCCGGCGTCCGGTCTTCCGTGGAAATAGAGGATGGCCCGGGTGCCGAGGAAGATCTGGTGCATGGGCTCGAACTGAGCGAGCCAACTGTAGATTCCCGGCGACGCTTCCAAGGGCACCGTTCCGCCGGAGGAAGGCAGAGCCAGGACGATGAACACGATGAGGTTGATCAGCAACCCGGCGGTGCCGAATACGGACATCACCGACAGCGCCGTCACGCCCACTGCGGTGATCGCGAACGCGCTGTACAGATAAAGGCCCAGCGAATTCGGTGAGGGCATTCCCAACGATGCACTGATCCACAGATAGAGAGCGGATACGATCGCGGCCACCACCAGCATGATCGCCCATTTCACGGCGAGCGTGCCCGTCCGACTGATACGCGTGGCCCCGCGGTAGATCACGCGCGGACCGAACTCTGTGGGCGTGAAGCCCAGGAGTCCGTCGACCAGGGCGTTGACGATCGTCGCGCCGGTGAAGCCTGCGAGGACGAGCAGCAACGCGTAGTAGAAGGCGGACAACCCGCCCCCGGTTCCGTCGGGCAGTGGATCGTAGGCAGTGGTGATGATGTCTATCGGCTGGGCCAACGCGAGTCGGGAAGCCCCGCTGAGCATCGTGTCGGACCCTTCGAGTTGGCTTTCGACCTGGGCGGTCAGTTCGGAGCCGACAGTCGAATTGACCTCCGAGAGTGCGGTCTCGGCGATCTGCTGGGTCAAAGACACACTGAACGCGCCCGCCCGAGGGTTGGTGTTGACCGTGATGATGGGCTTGTCGACGTCGCCCGCGACGACACTGGCGCGCGCGAGTATCAGGGCACGTTTGGTGAAATCGCTCGGGATGACGATGGAGCCATAGGCCTCACCGGAGGCGAGCAGTTGCTGTGCCTCGGCAGGCCCTGTTTGCTTCAGGTCGATCTGATCGGCATCGATACCCGCGACCAGCCCCTCGGCGATGTCGTTGCCGAAGTTCTGCTCCTGGGTTTCGCCGTCGGACTCGACCACGTCGCCGAGATCCTGGTTGACGAGCACGATCGGATAGCTGTTGAGACTTTCGCGCGGGTTGAGAATTCCGCCGAGATAGAGCGCTGCCAGCAGCGACATCAGAGCGGACACGACCACAATCGGTGCCAGCCAGAATCGGGGAGCTCGAAGGACGTCGGTAACTGACCTGGGCGATCGGGAGTCCGGCATCGGTGTCCTTACGTTTGGCCGCTGGTCGAAATGTAGTCGATGGCGTCAGGAATTCAATCCGAGCCTCGCTCGACGCGGCCGTCAGCAACTCGACCGAGATCGTCGTCCCCGAGCTCAGCGGGCACGGTATCGCCGATTACAGCGAAACAGCGAGCCGCGGAGCTCGGTGAGGTCCGTCAGCGGCCGGGAATCCTATCCTGAGCTGCGGTTTCTTCGAGCTCGCGCATGATTTTCGCGACGGTGCGGTCTCGGGTGAGCTTCCACGCAAGCACGGGATCGAGGATGCCGCGCAGCCAGAAGTACGGCAACCACACGGCCGGGGCAATGAGACGTGCCCGTCGCGCGCACACGGAACGAACGAGCAATTCCGCAGCCCGGTCGCTGGAGAGGCGCCTGTTCAGCGGCCATGGCAGCAACTTGCCGATTCGCACACCGAGTGGGTTCTCGTCGAGTGTTCCCCGTGCCAGCTCGGTGTCCACGACGCCGTAGTACGCGAGGCCGGCCGTGGCTCCGACTGCCGCCAACTCGATCCGGAGTGCACGTCCGAGCTGCTCGACGGCGGCTTTGCTCACCATGTACGGGGCGCCACCCATTCCCGGGGTGAACGCGGCGCAGGAGGACACGAGCATGATGTGACCGCCGCCTGCGACGATGTCGTCGGCGCAGGCGCGGACGGTGTTGAGCACTCCGCCGAAGTTCACTGCCATCACGGTGTCGAACACGTTGCGGTCGATGGTGCGGATGGTCGACGGCGGCGGGGTGATTCCAGCGTTGGCGATGACGATGTCGAGTGCGCCGAACTTCTCCACCGTTCTACGGACGCACTCCACCATCGCCTCGTAATCCGTGACGTCGGCCGAGAGGAGGAGAACACGCTCGGAGGTGAGGGTGTGCTCCGGGATGTCTCGATCGACGACCGCGACTGACGCGCCGGCGGCAAGTAACTTCTCCACCGTCGCGGCGCCGATTCCGCGGGCACCGCCCGTCACGAGCGCAATCTTGCCGGGTAACGAAATGTGTCCGCTCATGCGCGTGTCTCCGTCAGCGCCGGTTCCTCGTCCGAGGCGGGTGCGGTGACCTTATCGGATTCCACTGTGCTGCAGCGGTAGTGCCCGAGCTCGACCGTGGACATACGGTGCGTGAAATTGCGCACCGAGCCCGGCCAGTACGTGACGTTGCGCCCCGATGGACTGAGGTAGTAGCTGCTGCAACCGCCGGAGTTCCACACCGAACCCGCAAGCTTCTCGTCGGTGTAGTCGTTGAACTCGGCCTGGGCCTCGCTGCTGACCTCGAGTGTGGCAATGGACTTGGCGTCCATGACGCGCAGCGCCTCGAGTACGTAGTTCACCTGCGCCTCGATCGTGATGACCTGCGAGGTGTACACCACCGAGTTGGGGCCGAGAATCATGAAGAAGTTCGGAAAACCGTGCACGGTGGTGCCTCGGTATGACGACATTTCTCCCGACGGCCAGGCGTCTCGCAGTGACTTGCCGCCGCGTCCCTTGATGCGGGCGAAGCCCGAGTGCTTGGCGATGGTGAAGCCGGTTCCCAGCACGATCGTGTCGACCTCGTGCGTGCGTCCGTCGGTGGTGACGATCCCGTCGGGCACGATCCGGTCGATGCCGGTCGTCTCGACCGTGACGTTCTCCCGACACAGTGCGGGGTAGAACGCGTTGGAGAACGTGGGGCGCTTGCACCCGAAAGTGTATTGCGGGGTCAGCTTTTCGCGGAGGACCGGATCCTTGACCTGCCGCCGAAGGTGAACGCGTCCCAGTGCCGCAAGGGGAGCGAGCAGTGCACGGTGATTGATGAGCCCGGGCACCATGGCCTCTTGGAACAGGTCGAAAGTCCGGCGCATGGCCCGCTGCGCCAACGGGAATCGACGTAGAACCTGTTGACCCGATTCGGAGATCGGACGGTCGGGGTGGGGCAGGATCCAAGTCGGCGTGCGCTGAAACAGCGTCAGGTGTGCAGCTTCGGGGGCGAGCCGTGGCACGAACTGCACGGCGGAGGCCCCGGTGCCGATCACAGCCAGACGGCGGCCCTGCGCCGAATGCTCGTGGTCCCACTGGGCCGAATGGAAGACGCTCCCCGAGAAGCTGTCCAAACCGGCGATCTCGGGTCGGGCCGGTTCGCTGAACGGCCCGAGAGCACCGATGAGCACGCGCGCCGACCATGTTCCCTTGGAGGTCGTCACCAACCACCGCGACTGCGCGTCGTTCCAGCTCGCGTCCACTACCTCGTGGCCGAAGCGGATCCGGTCGCGGATACCGAACTTGTCGGCGCAGTCGTTGAGGTAGGCCTCGATCTCCGGCTGCAGTGGGTAGAGCCGGGTCCAGTCCGGATTCGGCGCGAAGGAAAACGAGTACAGCGCCGACGGAATATCGCACTGAGCACCGGGGTAGGTGTTCACGTGCCACGTTCCACCGACCGCGTCGTCACGTTCGAAGACGAGGAAGTCCTTGCGCCCCTCCTGCTGGAGTCGAATCGCGGCGCCGAGCCCGCCGAACCCGGCCCCGACGATCGCGACGTCGATCATCGGCACCACCGAATCGCCTGTGGCGGGGGAGGTACCCGGAATTGTTGCAGTCGTACGAAGTTCAACCATATGGAAATCGACTCCTTCTACAGATCGAGGACGACGACTTCGCCGTCGGCCGCCCCACGTGAGACGCACAGGGTGAGCGAGTTCTGTTTCTCGTCGACGCTGAGGACACGGTCGCGGTGGTCGACGCGACCCTCCACCAGTCCGACTACACATGCTCCACAGAAGCCCTGCCGACACGAATAGGGCTGATCCGGCTTCGTCCGACGGAGCGCGTCGAGGGCAGTTTCCTGTGCCCCGACAGTGATCGTTTCTCCCGAACCAGCCAACTGCAGTGTGAACGGTTTGCCGTCCACGACGGGTGCGGGAGCGAAGAGTTCGGCGTGGAACTCGGCGATGGTGCTGGTCCGTCGCGCCTGGACGCGGAGCGCTGACGTCAGGGCCACCGGACCGCAGACATACATCGCGCTGGAACCGCTCGCGTAGCCGACTATCTCGGACAAAGAAGGTAACCCTTCGACATCGTCCGATTTGATGACGAGACGTCCGCGCGAGGAAAATGCCAGTCGCTCGAGTTCGGCGACGAACGGCATACTCTCAACCGACCGCCCGTGGTAGTACAGGGTCCACCGGGCACCCTCGGCGGCGGCGCGCTCGATCATCGCTCGGATCGGGGTGATGCCGATTCCGGCCGCGACGAAGAGGTAGTGCTCGGCCTCGGCCATTGGAAAGGCGTTGCGTGGTCCGCGTACTCGAATGGAATCGCCGACCTCGAGGCTGTGGATCTCGTTCGAAGCCTTTCCGTCGGGGATCTTGCGAACACTGATTTGGTAGTGATCGTCTCTGCCGGGTCGCCCGGTGAGTGAGTACTGTCGCTCGGTTCCCGCAGGCGTGGTGACGTCGATGTGGGCGCCGGGTAGCCAGGACGGGAGGGGCGCGTTGTCGCGGCGGCGCAACACGAGCGAGCGAACGTCCTCGGCCTCATCGGTGATCTCGTCGATGACGGTATCGAACTCGTACCCGATCCCCCGGCGCGGTCGCGCCGGCGACATTGCAGTCACGAGTGGCGCTTCGGCGACGAGCTTGGCGTAGACCCGAGATGCGGCCCCGATGGCGCGCAGGCCGATGCCGGGTGCCGTCACTGTGATATCGCCGAGGTGGGTGCGGGTCTCGACCGAGATGGGCTTGTGGGTGGTGCCGTCGATTGTCATTGCTGCGCAGCCAGTGCCGCTGGAGACTTCGCCAGGTACTGCACGGCTTTGTCGATATCGCCCATCGAGGACGGGTGGAATCCTGGACGGATGTAGAGCGCAAGCTGGACGAACAGGAACGACAGTCCCGGGATGAGGTGCTTGTGCGAGGCTCTCGCGAAGGCGAGGGGCCACGGCGTGCGCATTTTTCGCTTCATCCACTTCCCCGCGGGCCGAGGTGTGGCCACCGAATTCTTGTACAGGTAGGCGGCGGTGGTGAACCACAGCACGGCCAGTCCGCCGCTGGCAATTACCGCAGTTCGCGCACGTCGGAAGCTGCCGCCGTCGACGTACTGAAAGGCGTCGAACGCGACGTTGCGGTGCTCGAGTTCCTCGGCGCCATGCCAGCGCAGTAGGTCGAGCATCGTCGGGTCGACGCCCATCTGATCGAACTCGGTGTTGTCGAGCAGCCACTCGCCGACTACTGCCGTGAAATGCTCTGCGGCTGCGTAGATTCCGAGTCGCTCGTTCAGCCAGGCGCGGCCTGCCCGCCCGGTCAGACCGTGATCTCCGAACACGACGCCAACGGCGAAGCGGATCCGTCGCAGGATGGGTTCGATATCCACACCGTGTGAGGCGAGGTATTCGCGGAAGCTCTCGTGTGAGGATGCGTGGGTCGCTTCCTGGCCGACGAAGCCGATGACCTCCTCGTGCAACCTGCGGTCGTCGATGAGGGGGAGTGCGCTGGCGAAGACGTCGGCCATCGCGCGTTCTCCCTCGGGGAGAACCAGGTGCATCACGTTCCAGAAGTGCGTGGCGTACCACTCACCCGGAATGTACTGGAGGGGGACATCCGTCCAGTCGAACTTCACGGCCCGCGCCACGATGGCGTAGGACTCGTTTTCGTAGGGGGTACCCGAGGTCTGGCCTGTGGCGGGTGGTCGGTTCGGGTCGACCGGCGTGATTCGAGGCATCCGAACTCCGTTCTTTGCGAATGGTGAAGCTGAGGTTGGACCAATGTTACATAGCAACATATAATGTTGCAATGTTGCATTCGCCGCCCCGCTATCATCGTTCGATGCATCCCGACGACGATCCGATACTCGACGCCGCCTTCGAGCTCTTCGGTGAAGTCGGGATCGCGCGCACGACCATCGGCGACGTGGCGAAGCGGGCCAGAATCAATCGGGTGACCGTCTATCGGCGCATCGGGTCGAAGGACGAGTTGATCCGGGCTCTCATGACAAGGGAGTCATCGAGGTTGCTGGCCTCGGTGTCCACCGCGGCATCGCAGCAGAGCACACGTGCGGACCGCACGGCGCACGGATTCGCGACCACGATCGACTCCGTGCGGACCAATCCGGTGCTGCTGGAAATGTTCGCTTCCGAGAGTCCGGTCGTGCTCGAGCAGCTGACCATCAACGCCTCCGCGCTGCTGGCGCCGGCGATCGCGGCTGCCACGGTCATCGCCGGCGGGGAGGCGGGCTTCGGGGGCTTCGCTATACCTGACGCGCCGGAGATCGTCGTACGTGTCGTTCATTCCATCCTGCTGACACCCTCGGCAGGAGCACCTCTCGACACGTACGACGATCTTCTTGCGTTCGCGCGCCGCAACATCGTTCCGCTGCTGGCCAGTGCGGCACCCTCGATCAGCGACGGTGGCGAAGGCTGAGCGCGCGATCGATCAGCGGCATGACCCATCGGCGGCGCTTCAGGGTGACCAGTTCGAACCCGGGAATGCCGAAGAGCTTTCTGACGCGACCGCGTGTTCGACAGAATTCAGCGAATCCCTCGTCACCGTGCACGCGTCCGAACCCGCTGGCACCGACACCGCCCATCGGAACGGCACCCATACCGGCGAAGGCGATCACGGAGTTCACGGTCACCTGACCGCACACCAGTTGTTCCGCGATTTCGGAACCGTGGTGGCGGGAGAAGACCGACGCCCCCAACGCGTACCGGTGGTCGTTCGACAGCGCGATGGCCTCGTCGAGGTCGGCGACCTCACGCACGGTGACCGTCGGGCCGAACGTTTCCTCCCGTACCGCAGAGCAATTCTCGGGGGTCTCCACCAGCACGGTCGGACCCACGAATCGCGAACCGATCGAATGCACTCCGCCGACCAGCGCGCGGCCACCGGAATCGGCGGCATCGGTGAGATGCCGTCGGACGATCTCGATCTGTGACGGCATCGTCATCGGTCCGTATGTGGCCGAACCGTGGACACCGGGTTCGATGCCGCGTGCGTGCGCAACGAGCGCGGCGGTGAACTCGGCGGCAATGCTGCGCTCGACGTACACCCGTTCGACGCCGACGCAGGTCTGGCCACCGTTGGTGAAGGCGCCCCAGGCAACGGCCTCGGCCGCCGCCGCGATATCGGCATCCGCCGCCACGACGACCGGATCCTTGCCGCCGCACTCCATCACCACCGGTGTGAGAGTCTCGGCGCACGTCGCCATGATCTTCGATCCGGTTCGACTCGAGCCGGTGAACGCGATCTTGTCGACCCCAGCCCTGCACAGCGCGGCACCGGTTTCACCGAAACCGGTCACCAGCGACAGCACGCCAGCGGGTAGTTCCGGATTGGCGTCGCTGAAGGCCTTGACGTACCTGGCCCCGACCGCCGGGGTGTACTCGCTGGGCTTGAAGACAACGCAGTTGCCGGCAGCAAGTGCTGCCGAGATCGCGCTGTTGGGCGCGTAGAGCGGGTAGTTCCACGGCCCGATGACTCCGACCACACCGAGGGCGACCTTATCGACCAGCGCCGAGTAGTTCGCCAACAGGAAGCCGGGGTTGACCCGCCGAGTGCGCAGCAACCGAGGTGCGTGCTTTTCGGCCCAGGCAATGTGCTCGAGGGTGAGCACGATCTCGAGCAACGCATCGTCGGCGGGCTTGCCGTTCTCCCGGTGGATCAGATCCACGAATTCGGCACGTCGAGACCAAATCTCGTGCCGCCAGGCTTTCAGATGCTGCGCGCGGGTGCGGGGTGGCATCGACGACCACGCGTGCTGAGCGCTTCGTGCGGTGCTGAGCACACCCGCGACGGTTTCCGCCGAGTCGACGGTGAATGTGGCGATGAATTCGTCATCCGCCGGTGCGAGCGAATCGAACGTCGCCGATCTCTGATCGCCGGTCACCGATGCCTGCACCGTCACTGTGAGATCCCGAGCCCGTCTTTCGCTTCGTGTGCGTCACGAAGGTCGCGCTTGAGGATCTTGCCGGCACCGCTCATCGGCAGTGCGGGCAGGAACTCGAAGGTGCGGGGAGCCTTGTATCCGGCGACGTAGGTCCGGGTGTGCTCGCGCAGCTCCTCGGCCGTCGGTGAGGCACCCTCCGCGAGGACCACGCACGCGTGCACTCGCTCGCCCCATTCGCCGTCGGGTACACCGATCACTGCGCAGGCCAGCACCGCGGGGTGTCGGCTCAGTGCACTTTCCACCTCGGCGCTGTAGACGTTCTCGCCACCGGTGATGATCATGTCCTTGAGCCGGTCGACCACGAACAGGAACCCCTCGGGGTCGAGGTAGCCCACGTCGCCGGTGTGCATCCAGCCGTCGCGGATGGCGGCTGCGGTCTCCTCGGGCTTGTTCCAGTAGCCGAGCATGACATGGCCGCCGCGCACGCAGATCTCACCGACGGCACCGGTGGTCAGCTCCTCGCCGTCCGCTCCGACGATGCGGATTTCCGAGTGCGGGGCAGCGCGACCGGCCGAGCCGATGCGTGCTCCGACGTGGTGCTCGGGCCAGAGCAGGGATGCGACCGGGGCGAGTTCGGTCATGCCGTACGCCTGGGTGAGGCGTACACCCGGAAGACGTGCGAGGGTCCGTTCGAGGACTCCGGCCGAGATCGGCGATCCTCCGTACAGCACACGACTCATCGACGAGGTGTTGTACTCGGCCAGCGCGGGGTGATCGACGAGCATCTGAATCATGGTGGGCACGAGCAACACATCGGTGATGGAGTGTTTCGCGATCGCGCCGAGGACTGCGGTGGGTTCGAAGAACGGAATCATCACGTGCGTGCCACCGAGCATGACCTGTCCCACCCAAGCGGCGAGATCGGCGAGGTGGAACATCGGTGCTGCATGCAACAGGATGGAGTCGTCGTCGAGCAGCTGGCCGGTGGCCACGGTGCCGAGGCCCGAGGTGATGAGGTTGGCGTGCGAGAGCATCACGCCCTTAGGGAATCCGGTGGTGCCGCCGGTGTAGAAGAGTCCGGCAAGCTCGCTTCCGTTGCGTCGCACATCGGGAATCGGCTCGTGGTCGGCGACGAGCTTGTCGTAGGAGACCATGCCGGCGGGGGTCTCACCATCACCGCAGTAGACGATCGATTCCAGTCCGGGACATGCATCGCGCAGGGCGGGGACCATCGCGCCGAAGGTGTCGTCGACGAGTAGCACCTTCGTGTCCGAGTCGTTGAGGGCGTATGCGACCTCCACAGGGGACCAGCGAATGTTGACGGGGTTGAGCACTGCATCCGCCCACGGCACCGCGAGCAGGTACTCGGCGTAGCGGTCGCTGTTGAACGCCAGCATCGCGACCCGGTCATCCTTGGCCACTCCGATCGACTGCAGGCCGGCGGCCAGCCGTGCGACTCGGTCGATCTGTTCGGCGAAGGTGCGCACACGATCACCGAAAATCGTCGCGGGCCGGTCCGGGGTGGTTGCTACGGATCGGTGGAGGCCTTGAGTCAAGTACATGGCGTATTCCCTTTTCGAGAGGAGACTGGTGATGCGCAGGGTGAATGAGGTCACAGTTCCATCTTGTTGGCGCAGTGTCAACAGCGCGGACACGGGCGACCTCGTGGACCGTGTGGTCGGTTCCAGAGGCGCGGAAACGCGAAAGAACGAGAGCCGCTACGGCTCTCGTTCTTTACGCATCCGTCATCGATCGGACGGTTGCGAGTACGGAGACCAGTGCATCGGTCAACAGCGTTTCGACCTGCTCGCGGGTGAGCGTGCCGCGGACGAGCCATTCTCGACCTGCCGCCTTCACCATCCCGCCGAATGCCCGCACCGCGGACGCGGCAAGCAGGCGATCTGTGCCCGTGCCCTCGAACGACGTCGCCTGCAGTACACGCTCGGCTGCAAGATCGTCCGCGTCGTCGAGAATCTGGGCGACCTGCTCGTCGACGCCGGATCCACTCGCCATCGAGACCCACGCCGTACCGTGGGTCTCGATCACGCCGACCAGCCAGTGCACGCTGCCACGGGCCCGCTCCTCGAGCGAACCCGTGGGCAGGTGCACCTCTTCGAGCGGCGGGACCGTGACCAGGAACCGAACGCTCTCCAGATACAGGTCCCGTTTGCTCCCGATGTAGTGGTGGATCAGCCCACGGGCAACACCCGCGGATGCCGCCACCTCCGACATCGATACCTCTGTGTATGCCTTGTCACCGAACAACCGGACGGCGCTCGCAAGGATCTGTGTGCGGCGCTCGTCCGGCTCCAGTCGGTTCCATTTTGGGGTACTCGTAGCCGGCATGGTCCCCATGATGGCACCGCGCCGCGTCAGCGGTACGGCTCGGTGCGTGTACGCAGCGACTGCGGAACACGGAACCGATCACCGTAGCGGGCTCGCAGTTCATCGGCTCGCGCCACGAATCCCTGCGGACCTCCCTCGAACTGCCCGACGAACTGGAGTACACCACCGGTCCAGGCGGGATATCCGATACCGAGAATCGATCCGATGTTCGCGTCCGCCACCGTGCGCAGCACACGCTCGTCGAGGCATGCGACCGAGTCGAGGGACTGCGCGATCAGCATGCGATCCATCATGTCCTCGAACGGAATTCCGTGATCCGGCCGGTGGTAGTGCTCGACGAGTCCGGGCCACAGTCCTGCCTTGGACCCGTCCTCGGCGTACTCGTAGAAACCCCGCCCGGCCTTGCGTCCTGCGCGATCGAACTCGTCGACCATGCGGTCGACCAGTGCGTAGGACTTCGAGTCGGTCCAAGTCCGGCCGTCGACGCGGGCGGCCTCTGCCATTCCCTCGCGGATGTGGCGCGAGAGGGTCAACGAGATCTCGTCCATCAAAGCCAGGGCCCCGGAGGGGTAACCGGCCTGCAGTGCAGCCTGCTCGACAGTTGCCGGGTGCACGCCCTCGGCGACGAGCGAGATCGCCTCGTCCATGAAACGGCCGATGACTCTGGTGGTGAAGAACCCGTGACTGTCACCGACGACGATGGGTGTCTTGCCGATCAAGCGGACAAAGTCGAACGCGCGGGCCAGTGCCGAGTCGCTGGTGTGTTCTCCCACCACGATTTCCACCAGCGGCATCTTGTCCACAGGTGAGAAGAAGTGCGTACCGATGAAGTCCGAGGTGCGCGAGACTCCCTTCGACAGTTCGGTGATGGGCAGCGTCGAGGTGTTCGAGCACAGCAGTGCGTCGGCGGTCAGGTACTTGTCGACGGCCTCGAAGGCGCCCTGTTTGACGGCGGGGTCCTCGAACACTGCCTCGACGACGAGATCGCATCCCTCGGCATCGGCCGGATCCGAACTCGGGGTGATGAGCGCCAGCACCGCGTCGGCGTCGGCCTGGGTCTTGCGGCCCTTCGCGACAGCCTTGCCGAGAATGGAACGAGCGTAGTCTTTTCCGCGCTCTGCAGACTCGACGGAAACATCGCGTAGCACGACGGGCACCTTTGCCGAGGCGACGACGTAGGCGATGGCAGCGCCCATCATCCCGGCACCGATCACCAGCACCTTCTCCGGCACGCGATGTGGCTCTGCGCTCGGACGGGATCCACCCTTGTTGATGGACCCGAGATCGAAGAACATCGACTGGATCAGATTTCCCGATACCGCGCCGCACGCGAGGGAGGTGCAGTGCCGGGTCTCCACCTGTGAGGCCGAGTCGAAGTCCAGGACGGACCCCTCCACTGCCGCCGCGACCACCGCGATGGGAGCTGGCATGGGCGCACCCTTGACCTGCTTGCGCACCGTTGCAGCGAAGGCAGGCAACTGCGCGGCCAATGCGGGCGAGGCCGCGGTCCCACCGGGAATCTTGAATCCCTTTTTGTCCCAGGGCTGCACGGCCTCAGGATTGGCGACGATCCAGGCACGTGCGCTCGCCATCATCTCCTCGTGCGTGTCGACGACCTCGTCGACGAGTCCGAGTTCGAGAGCCTTTGCCGGCCGATACCGCTGGCCCTGTCCGACCACCTGAGTCAGGGCTTTGACGATGCCGAACATGCGGACCGTTCTGGTGACTCCACCGGCTCCGGGCAGGAGACCGAGTGTGACCTCGGGGAGTCCGAATCGAGTATTGCGCTTGTTCAACGAGATTCGATGATGGCAGGCCAGCGCGATCTCGAAGCCGCCGCCCAGAGCGGTGCCGCCGAGCGCAGCCACGACGGGCTTGCCCAGCTTCTCGAGGCGACGGAACTTGTCCTTGGTGAAATCGAGGGCGTCGGCGATGGCCGCGTGCTCGGTCGGGCCGGCGTCGCGCAGCAGCTCGAGATCTCCGCCGGAGAAGAAGGAATCCTTCGCCGAGGTGATGATGACGCCGTCGTACGCGTCGCGGTTGGCCTCGAGCCAGTCGACCGTCTGCTCGAGCGACTGACCGAACGCAGTGTTCATGGTGTTGGTGGACTGTGTCGGATCGTCGATCGTCAGTACGAGTACTCGGTCGCTGCCGACCTCGCCGGTGATCGTGGGTGTCCGCACAGCAGCAGATGTGCTCATGGGTGTCCTTCGGGCGTCGTCATGGTGGGTGATCGAAAGTGATTGGGTCTAGAGGCGTTCGATGATGGTGGCGACGCCCATACCTGCACCGATGCACAGGGTGATCAGCGCGTATCGCTCGCCGCGACGTTCGAGCTCGTCGAGGGCCATTCCGGTGAGCATGGCACCGGTCGCACCGAGTGGGTGGCCCATTGCGATCGCGCCACCGTTGACGTTGATTCGGTCGTGGTCGATGTCCATCTTCTTCGCGTAGTTCAGTACCACCGAGGCGAATGCCTCGTTCACCTCGAAAATGGCGATGTCATCGAGGGTGAGACCGGCTGCTGCCAGCACCTTGTGGGTGGCTGGCACCGGACCGGTGAGCATCAGCGTCGGATCGGATCCGGCAACGACGCCGGCGACGACGCGTCCGCGCGGGGTCAGTCCACCTGCGCGACCGGCATCCTCGGACCCGACCAGGACCATCGCGGTGCCGTCGACGATGCCGGAAGAGTTACCGGCATGGTGGACGTGGTCGATGCGCTCGACCTCGGTGTACTTCTGCATGGCGACGGCGTCGAATCCGGCGAGTTCACCGATCTGAGCGAAGGACGGCTTCAACCCAGCGAGATCGGCAGTCGTGGTGTGGGGACGCATGATCTCGTCATGGTCGAGCATGAGTCGACCGTTCGCGTCGAACACCGGGATGACCGACTTCTCGAAGTGACCCATGGACCAAGCGTGTGCCGCACGCTGCTGGCTACGCACTGCGAAAGCGTCGACCTCGTCGCGATCGAACCCCTCGATCGTCGCGATGAGGTCGGCGCTGACACCCTGCGGCACGAAGTAGCTGCCGTAGTTGGTCATCGGGTCACACGGCCACGCGCCGCCGTCCGCGCCCAACGGCACGCGTGACATCGATTCGACGCCGCCGGCGACGATGAGCTGGTCCCAGCCGGACCGAACACGCTGTGCCGCAGTGTTGACGGCCTCGAGACCGGATCCGCAGAACCGGTTCAGTTGGACCCCCGCCACGCTGTCCGGTAGGCCGGCGACCATGGCGACGGTCCTGGCGATATCGCATCCTTGGTCACCGACCGGGGTGACGACACCGAGAACGATGTCGTCGATCAGGGCCGGATCGAGTTGCGAGTTTCGTGAGAGCAGGGTGGACAACGTGCTCGCGGCCAGATCGACGGGTTTGATGGTGTGCAGCGAGCCGGAGCTCTTGCCGCGGCCGCGTGGGCTTCGGACCGCGTCGTACAGAAACGCCTCCATTGGGCGGTGCCTTTCTCGAAGGAGATACAGGGTTCGAAAGAACTACAGGGAACGGGAGATGAGGTCTTTCATGACCTCGTTGGCGCCGGCGTAGATGCGCGCGATGCGGCCGTCGACGAACATGCGGGCGATGGGGTATTCCTCCATGTAGCCGTAGCCACCGAAGAGCTGCAGGCATCGGTCGACCACCTCGAACTGCCGGTCGGTCGTCCAGTACTTGACCATCGCGGCGGTGGTGACATCGAGCTCGCTGCGCACGTGCTTGGCCACGGCGTCGTCGACGAACGTGCGCACGACTCGGCCGATGGTGGCGCACTCGGCCAACTCGAATTTGGTGTTCTGAAGATCGAACAGGGTCTTGCCGAACGCTGTCCGCGACTTGGTGTATTCCACGGTCTGCTCGACAGCGGCATCGATCATGGCCGCGGCCGCGATACCGCAGATGAGCCGTTCCTGCGGGAGCTGCTGCATCAGCTGGGAGAATCCGCGGCCTTCGGACCCGCTTGCCTGGTCGTTCCTGCCGGCTCCACTCCCGCCCAGGATGTTGGCGGCGGGGATGCGCAGGCCGTCGAATGTCAGCTCGGCGGTGTCCTGGCCTTTCTGGCCGATCTTGTGCAGAACCCGTCCTCGGTGGAATCCCGGAGTGTCGTCGGATACCTCGGCAACGAGCAGGGACAGCCCGCGGGCACCCGCAGCCGGGTCCGTCTTCGCTGCGATGATGATGAGATCGCAGTGCGCTCCGTTGGAGATGAACGTCTTACCTCCGGTGACCACGTAGTCTTCGCCGTCGCGGACTGCTCGCGTGGTGATGCCCTGCAGGTCCGAGCCGGTGCCAGGTTCGGTCATCGCGATCGCACCGATCCATTCGCCGGAGCACAGTTTCGGCAGCCAACGCGCCCGGTTCTCCTCGGATGCGTACGCGAGGATGTAGTGCGGCACGATGCCGCTGTGCACGCCCAGCTGCATGGCGGAGTCTCCGGCGCGCACCTGCTCTTCGAACAGCACGGCCTCGTGGCGGAAGTCTCCGCCGCCGCCGCCGTATTCCTCGGGAACGGACATGCCGAGGAGTCCGAGGTCTCCGGCGCGGCGGTAAACCTCGCGGCTCGGGCGTCCGGCGGCCGCGAAGGCCTCGCGGTGCGGGACGACGTCTTTCTCGAAGAATCCCCGGGCAAGAGCCCGCACGTCGGCAAGCTCGGTTTCCAGTTCCGCACTGGGGCGGTCTGCGATTGCGGTCATGGTGCGTCCTTGACTGTTCATCGGAATCTGAGCCTATTGGCGTCGTGCCAACAAACTGTGCCCGGCATCACGCGGTATGTCAACCATGGGGGGATGTCAGTACCGAAACAGAGGACGAAATGCCCTGTTCTCGGACGCAGGGGCGCCGTGACAATGGACAGGCATCCACCACTCGGATGCACCCGGACCGGGCAATACATCTCGCAGGCGCGTCGGCCGTGTCGAAGACAGGGGAAAACAATGGTTTTGGCGAATCGTCAGAGGATCGTGGCAGGAGTCGACGGGTCGGACGCGAGTGCCTCCGCGGCGCGGTGGGCGGCGGCGATGGCCGCGCGACTGGGGTCTCCGCTGCACCTGGCCAGCGCGATTCGAGAACCGGCTGCCTACGTCGGCGAGCCGCTTCTGGCGATTCCTGCCGAGGTGTGGGAGGAGGAGAAGCGAACCGTAGAGGGGCTTCTCTCCGGCCTGGCTGCATCGATCGGCAAGGCTCATCCCTCGCTCACGGTGACCACCAGCGTCGACCCAGCAGCGATGCCCGGACCCATGCTGATAGAGCTCTCGCACACTGCGCGGATGCTCGTGGTCGGTAACTCCGGTGCGGGACTGGTCAGCACGATTCTGCTCGGTAGTACCGCGAAGGCCGTGGCCGACAAAGCGGCCTGTCCAGTGGTCATCTGGCGTGAAGGAACCCAGGGCGCCGACGCCCCCATCACGGTGGGAGTCGACGGTGGTGCCACCGGCGAGATCGCGCTGGAGCGCGCGTTCGAGGTAGCCTCCCACTTCTCGGCACCGCTAATTGCCGTCCACACGTGGAATGCCAGTGCGGCCCACGGGATCGTCGCCTTCCCCGAGTTCACCGACTGGGCGGGAGTCGAGCGTGAGGAAGCGGCTGTGTTGGCCGAAAGCCTGGCCGGCTGGACCGACAAGTATCCCGACGTGGCCGTCGAGCGAGTGGTGCACCAAGGCAATGCCACCAAGACGCTCGTCGACCGGTCCGCTCGGTCACAACTCGTCGTCGTGGGCAGTCGCGGACGCGGAGTGCTGGCACGCACCTTCCTCGGATCGACGAGCAGCAACCTCGCGCACCACGGGCAGTGCCCCGTGATGATCTGCCGCGACGGTCAGTGATCGCGCTCAGAGGCCGGTAGACAAGTTTCGTCAGGTATCCGGATTCTCGTTGTTTGCGCGTGCCTCGATCCAGTCGACTGCCTCGTCGGTCAATCCGTCGCTGGGTTTGCCGGACCACCAGCGCGGATCCGGGGAGCCGGCGGTGGCCGCGGCGATGTCCTCGCCGACGGCTGCATCCAACGGCTCCCCATTGTGCTCGACGAGCCAGTCGCGTGTCTCGCTGCTGAGCTTCGGCCACCACTGTTCGATGTTCACGCCCTCGATCATCGACCTTGGCCGAGCTGAGCACATCGGGGAATACCCTGATGTCGACGCCGCAGTCGCGAAATCGCCGCAACGCGTCGTTGGCAGGGCCATACTCTCGGTGGGTGGTAGTCGCCCTGGACTAGGCGGAGTGTTTTCGTCTCCGGTGATAGCTGGGGATGGGTCGACGCTGGGGGTCGGTTTCGGGGGGCGGGATGGAGTGCGGGTGCCCGTCCTCGCCCATGGCGAGTTCCCAGTCGGTGTTGTGGATGTCGCGGTGGCATTCGGTGCAGAGGAGCGCGAGGTTGTTGAGATCTGTTGCGCCGCCGTCGTTCCAGTAGGTGACGTGGTGGATTTGGCACCATTGGGCTGGTCGTCCGCACATCACGCAGCATCGGTCGCGGATGATGACCGCTTGGCGTAGTGAGTTGGATGCGAGCCGGAAGCTGCGGCCGAGTGCGAGAGGCACGCCGTGGTGGTCGACGATGATCGGGGTGAGGTGGGCATCGCACGAGAGGTATTCGGCGAGGTGGCCGCTGATGGGGCCGGTCCAGTCCAGCCAGAATGGCCAGTCGCCGTCACTGGGGCTGTTGTCACTGCTACTCGGTGGGGTGGTGCGCTGAGCTGTGTTGTGGGGGTGTGGGTTCTGGTGGTCGGCGGGCTTTTTCAGGAGGTCGGTGAGTGAGACGATCAGGTTGACGTGGGCGCCACCTGATCCGGTGCCTGTGCGGGTGTGGAGGTAGCGGTCGAGGAGTTCGCTGAGCCCGTCGGCGTTGCGTTTGTGGGGTGTGCGGGGGTCGCGGGTGCCGTCGGGTGAGGGTGTGGGTGCGGTCAGCGGTGACAGGGCGGCTTTGAGTTTCTCGACGGTCAGTGTGTCGAGGTCGCCGTCGATTTTGCTGCGGCCGTTGGCCAGTGGGTAGATGCCGAGTCTGTTGAGGGCGGTGTTCTCGGCGACCGGCAGCGGCGGTGGGCCAGGTGGAGGCGCAGGCGGGGCGGGCGCCGGATCGGGAGTCGGGTCTGGCGCCGGATGGCCGGGGCTGGGGTCCTCGGGGCTGGGGTTCTCGCGGCTGTCAGCGGCTTTGCGGCGTTGTTGTTCTTGTTCGTGGCGTCGTCGTTCGGCTTCGTGGCGGGCTCGGGCGTCGTTGGCGGCGTGTTGGGCGAGTTCTTGGCCGCGGTCGTGGACGTCTTTGGGGAGGGCGCGGGTGGCGACGTCGAGCAGTACGGCGGTGATCTCGTTCTGTCTCTGCGTGGTGAGGGTGGGGTCGGCGGCGAGGACGGTGGCGGTGGCGTCGGCGATGGCTTTGACGTGGAGGTAGTGGATGGTGCCGTCGGTGAGGGCTTCGGCGACGGTGGGGTTGTGTGTGAGCCATTTTCCGAGGGTCATCTGGTGGGCGATGTTTCCTTCGGGGAGGCGTACGGCTTTGGCGTACCAGCGTTTGATGGTGGAGTGGCCGAGTTGCAGTGCGAGTCCTCGTCGGTCTGCTTCGGTGAGCATTGCCAGTCGTGATGCGGCGAGCTGGGTTTCGGTGGTGTGGATGTGCGCGAGTCCGGTCACGATGTCCTGGTCGGACAGCGTGTGTGCTGTGGTGAAGTCCCCCAACTTCTTCTGCATGCCAGGGAAGGTACAACCGCCCACCGACAAGAACGGTCGAGCCCGTTCCGAACGTTGCCGTCGATGCCAGGAAACCCCCCAACGATGCCGCCATAGCCGCAGCTCAGAGCGCCCGCAGTTCCAATTGCTACTGCGGTACTAGGCCGGGGTATCGGGCGAGGTACGGGTGAGCACTCGGCCGAGCGCGAGCGCAGCCGTGCGCACGGCGGGCGCGAGCAGTTCGGGTTTGAACTGGGCTTTGGGTACCGAAACCGAAAGTGCAGCAATGGGCTTCTTGTTCACCATGACGGGAGATGCCAGGCAACAGCCACCGAGTGCAGCTTCTTCGCGCTCGAGAGCAACTCCGGTTCGGCGAATGGAATCGAGTTCGAGACTCAGAACTTTCGGATCGGTGATGGAGTGTGGCGTGAAGCGCCGCAGCGGCCGGGCCAGGACGTCCTGCTGAACGGACTTGCTCTCGGGCGCGAGCAGTGCCTTGCCGACGGCCGTGCACGTGAGGGGAAGCCGTCCGCCGATCTGCGAGGGTAGCGGGAACGAGAGATGCCCGTGGATCTTCTCGACGTAGACCGCGTCGTGACCATCGCGTACGGCCAGGTGGACGGTCTGTTCGGTTACCGAGAACAGATCCTGCATGAACGGTAGCGCCGCGGTGCGCAGTCGGTGCTTGAGGCCGACCCGTTCGCCGAGCTCGAACAGAGCCATGCCCAGCTCGAATTTGGTTCCACTGCGCGCCAACCACCCCACATCGGCCAGTTCGACCAACAATCGATGAGTGGTCGATCGGGGGAGCGCGGTCCGTGTGGTGACCTCGGCGAGACTCAATGCCGTGCCGCCGGGAAAAACGCCCAGGATCAGGGCGTATCGCTCGAGAAGCGACATCGTGTCCCGTTTCATGGGACACATCCTATTCACTGCGCCGGGTCGGGCATAGCGTGCTTTTCATGACCAAGGTGGACGAACACGCGATCGACGAAGCAGCGCAGCGCCTGGCCGCTGCCTCCCACACGAGCACCCCGTGCGCTCCGGTGCGCGACCTGATCGACCGAGCGGACATCGATGCCGCGTATCGAATCCAGACGCGCAACATCGACTCGCTCATCGCGGGCGGGCGGCGCGTGATCGGACGCAAGATCGGCCTGACATCGGCGTCGGTGCAGCAGCAGGTCGGAGTAGACCAACCGGATTTCGGCGTCCTTCTCGATGATTTCGATGTCTCGGACGATCCCGCCGTGGACTCGTCGCGGCTGCTACAACCGAAGATCGAGGCCGAGATCGCCTTTACCCTCTCGGCCGACATCGACGAACTGATTACCGCCGATCAGGCGCCGAACTACGTCGATCGCGTTTTCGCCTCCTTCGAGATCGTCGACAGTCGCATCGCCGGATGGGACATCAGTCTGGCCGATACGGTCGCCGACAATGCCTCCTCCGGTCTGTTCGTGCTCGGAGATTCCGTTGCGAAGGACGACGCACCGGATCTGGCCGGCATCGAGATGACCATGACGGCCGACGGCGAGCACGTTTCCGCAGGCACGGGTTCCGACTGCCTCGGTAGCCCGTGGAAAGCGCTTGTGTGGCTGGCGAATACCAGCCTGTCCTACGGATCGCCGCTGCGCGCCGGCGAGGTGATCCTGTCCGGGGCGTTGGGTCCGATGGTGCCGGTGAAGCCGGGCGCGACCTACACCGCGTCCATCACCGGTATCGGTGGGGTCAGCGCGACGTTCACCGCCTGAACCTTCCTCGAAACGAAAGCGAGAAATCATGAGCATCACCAAAGTTGCGGTGATCGGGTCCGGCAATATCGGTACCGATCTCGTCATCAAGCTGAAGAGAGTTGCCAAGAACGTCGAGATCGCTGTTCTCGTCGGCATCGACCCCGATTCCGACGGACTTGCCCGCGCGCGCCGGATGGGGATCAGCACCGTCGATACCGGTGTGCAGGGTCTGATCGAGCATCCCGATTTCGCGGATATCTCGATAGTCTTCGACTCCACCTCCGCCAAAGCGCATGTTGCCAACGCAGAAGCGCTGCAGCCGTACGGAAAGCAGCTCATCGATCTGACGCCCGCGGCGATCGGCCCCTTCGTCGTACCCGCTGTCAACCTCGAGGAACACCTCGAGGCGCCGGATGTCAACATGGTGACCTGTGGTGGTCAGGCCACCATCCCGATCGTTGCCGCGATCTCGGCGATCACCCCCGTTCACTACGCGGAGATCGTGGCCTCGATCGCATCGAAGTCGGCCGGACCGGGCACGCGAGCGAACATCGACGAGTTCACCGAAACCACTTCCGAGGCCATCGAGAAGGTCGGGGGAGCAGCACACGGCAAGGCCATTATCGTGCTCAACCCGGCAGAACCACCGCTGATCATGCGTGACACCGTCCTCGCGCTGGTGAGTACCCCGGACCAGGACGCGGTCCGTCGATCCATCCTCGACATGATCGAGAAAGTATCGGCGTACGTGCCGGGATACCGGCTCAAGCAGGAGGTGCAGTTCACCCAGCTCGACGACGCCGAATCCGTCGCCACCCTGACGGGCGGCGTCGAGAAGGGGCCGGGGCTGTGGAAGGTGTCGGTGTTCCTCGAAATCGAAGGCGCCGCGCATTACCTGCCCGCATACGCGGGCAACCTCGACATCATGACCTCCGC
Source organism: Rhodococcus sp. I2R (assembly GCF_020889545.1). Taxonomy (NCBI): domain Bacteria; kingdom Bacillati; phylum Actinomycetota; class Actinomycetes; order Mycobacteriales; family Nocardiaceae; genus Rhodococcus; species Rhodococcus sp. I2R. Next base: position 42,247 of record NZ_JAHUTG010000021.1, on the reverse strand, counting down.
AGCGCTGCAGGTCGCCGAGAAGATCGCCGAGAATACGATGTTGGAGGCAGCACGATGAACGACGCGACCCATACTGCACCGACCGGTGCGACACGCTCGAACGCCGCTGATGGCGCTGCCCTGTACATCCAGGATGTGACGTTGCGCGACGGTATGCACGCGATGCGGCACCGCATCACACCAGAGAACGTCGCCCGCGTCGCGAGTGCCCTCGACAGCGCCGGAGTCGATGCCATCGAGGTCACTCACGGCGACGGTCTTGCGGGCCACAGCCTCACCTACGGTCCCGGTAGCAACACCGACTGGGAGTGGATCGAGGCCGCCGCATCGGTGGTGCATCGGGCGAAGTTGACGACGTTGCTCCTGCCCGGTGTCGGTACCGTCAAGGAGCTCCAGCGCGCGTTCGACCTGGGCGTCACCTCGGTTCGAGTGGCCACGCACTGCACCGAAGCCGATGTGTCGGCGCAGCACATCGGATTCGCTCGCGAACTGGGAATGGACGTCTCGGGCTTTCTGATGATGTCGCACCTCGCCGAGCCTGCCCAGCTCGCCGAACAGGCGAAGCTGATGGAATCGTATGGCGCACACTGCGTGTACGTGACCGACTCGGGTGGCAGGCTGACGATGAACGGTGTGCGAGATCGGGTGCGGGCCTACCGGGACGTGTTGGACGCGGAGACCCAGATCGGCATTCACGCCCATCAGAATCTGTCGCTGTCCGTGGCCAACTCCGTCGTGGCGGTGGAGGAAGGCGTCATGCGAGTCGACGCCTCCCTCGCCGGCCACGGTGCGGGAGCAGGCAACTGCCCGATTGAGCCGTTCGTCGCCGTCGCCGACCTGCACGGGTGGAAGCACAACTGTGACCTGTTCGGGTTGCAGGACGCAGCCGACGATATCGTGCGGCCGCTACAGGATCGGCCGGTTCAGGTGGACCGTGAAACCCTGACGCTGGGATACGCGGGTGTCTATTCCAGCTTCCTTCGTCATGCCGAGACCGCCGCACGCCAGTACGGACTCGACACCCGCGCAATCCTGCTCGCGGTCGGCGAACGGGGCCTCGTCGGCGGCCAGGAGGACCTCATCACCGACATCGCCTTGGATCTGGTCGCAGCCAAAGGATGACGCTCAGCGCCCGGCGGTGTCGGCGGACATGTCGACATGCCGGGTTTCGACGAGTGCCTTGGTGCACACCAGGCTCAGGACGGACAGGGCGGCGAGCATGACTCCCACTGCGATACTGCCGAATTGGGCGGTCAGCGGAGCGGCGAGCAGGGGCGGGATCGCCCCGCCCAGCACTCCTGCGAGGTTGTAGCCCAACCCGGCGCCGGTGTACCGGAACCTGGTCTGGAACAGCTCCGGCAGGAGTGCGCCGGTCGGTCCGTAGGCGATCCCGAAGATGGCGAGGGTGACGCACATTGCCAGGATGTACACCGCTTGATTGCCGGTGTCGAGTAGCGGGAACAGTGCGATCGCCCAGGGAATGGCAAGGGCGCACGATGTCATGATGACGCGGCGACGTCCCACTCGGTCGGAGTACATCGCCGAGAGGGCGATGGCAAGACCGAACACGACTGCTCCGACAAGGCCCGTCCACAGCACGAACGGACGGTCGTAGCCGAGGGTTTTGGTGCCGTAGCTCGTCAGATACGCGGTCCCCATGTAGAAGAGCGAGAACAGTGAGGCCAGCGCTCCTGCCGAGAGCAGGATCTCCTTCCGCTGTACGTGCCATGCTTCGAGAATCGGGAGTCGTACCGGCTTTTCGGTGGTCTTCTCGGCTACTTTCTCGGCTGCCTGATTGGCACGGAAGACCGGTGTCTCCTCGATCGCCAAGCGCATGTACAGGCCGATCAGAACCAGTACGGCGCTGAGCAGGAACGGGATTCGCCAGCCGTAGTTCAGGAAGACCTCGTTGGTGTCCCCGAAAACAGCTCCGGTGATGAGGAAGGTGCCGCTGGAGAGAATGAATGCCGCGGACGGGCCGAGTTGCGGGAACATCGCGTAGAACCCGCGCTTCTTTGCGGGCGCGTACTCGGCGGTCAACAGCGTCGCGCCGGCCCATTCTCCTCCCACCGCGAAACCTTGCCCGAATCGCAACAGCACGAGGATGATCGGCGCGGCGACGCCGATCGTCGCGGCCCCCGGCAGTAGTCCGATGGCGAAGGTGGAAATCCCCATCAGCAGCAGCGTCGAGATCAGTGTCTTCTTGCGCCCGATACGGTCGCCGAAGTGACCGAACAGCACCGCTCCGACCGGCCTGGCGATGAATGCGACCGCGAAGGTGGCGAACGACGCGACTGTGCCCGCGGTCGCCCCGAGGGCAGGGAAGAAGACCGTCGGAAAGACAAGGGCAGCAGCGGTTCCGTAGATGAAGAAGTCGTAGAACTCGATAGTGGTTCCGATGCCGCTTGCGATGGCAACTTTTCGCACGCTGGTCTTCGGCGGCGCGGTAGGTGGTGGTGGCGAGTGGCGGGTAACCGCATCGTCGGGTGTTAGTGAGGTCATGTCTCTCCAGGGGCGGGTCACAGTACGTGCTCTTCTCAGAAACAGAACGTATGTGACCCGCAGCACACCCCACTACCCCCGAACAGGGGTGCGTGCGCGAGGAGTAGCTACTTCCCGGTGACGTCGAGTGCGGCGCCGACTATGGAATCGGCGTCGATGCGGTGGTACTTGTACACCTCGTCGAGCGAGCCGACCTGCCCGAAGTTGCTCACGCCCAACGACGTCGAGGCAACGCGGTTCACCGTGGCGAGGAAGGCGAGGGTGTGCGGGTGGCCATCGAGCACGGTCACCATCGGAGTAGCTCGGTCGGCAGGCAGGAGCTGGTCGAGGATCCAAGTGTCGTCGCTGGCGTGACCTTGGCGGGCACGCAGGGCACGGTAGAGCTGTCCGGGGCTGGTGATGCACAGGACGTCGGCCGCGACACCGATGTGTTCGAGCCGTTCGGCGGCAGCGAGCGCCTCGGTGACGAGGGCACCCATCGCGGCGATGGTGACGACCGCGCTTTCGCGTCGAACGAGGGGATATCCACCGGCCACCACCTGGCGTCGTCGACGTTCTCGCGCGGCCCGATCGGTGGGGACGTCGGCGAGCGACTGATTCACCGGTCTTGTCGACAGGCGCAGGTACGCCGAGGTGCCGTCGGGTCGACCGAGTCGCCCGATGCTGGCGAGCAAAGTCCATTCGACGTCGATTGCGAATGCCGGCTCGTAGGTGATGCACTCAGGCTGTTCCAGCCCGATCGAGGGGGTTTTGATCGACTGATGTGCACCGCCCTCCGCTGCCAACGTCACCCCGGACGGCGTGCCGACGAGGATGGATTGCCCGCCGGCGTAGATGCCGTAGGACCAGGGTTCGAGCGCGCGCTCGACGAATGGGTCGTACATGACGCCGATCGGAAACAGCGGTTGGCCCCAGCGACTCCAGGTGGCACCGAGTTCACCCATGAGACCGACCAGGTTGGTCTCGGCGATGCCGAGTTCCATATGCTGGCCCGTCGGATCCTCGCGCCAATGCATGATGGTTTCGGCGTCGTCCTCGAACCAGTCCCTGCGCTCGGTGGCGGACCACACGCCCACCTTGTTCACCCAGCCGCCGAGGTTGGTGGTGGAACTGACGTCGGGGCTGACGGTGACCACGCGTGCGGCAGCGTCCGGTGCCTCGCGGGTGAGATCGAGCAGAACCCGGCCCAGCGCGGCCTGCGTCGTCGCGGTTCCCTTCGGTGTGCGCCCGATGTCCGCGGGAACCGGTGGCGGGTTCGAATCCGGAACTCTCGCTCTGCGCAACCGATCCGCGGTCTCGATGCACTCTTGACCGGGGCCGCTCTCGGCGGAGAATCGCGTCCAAGGATTGTTCGGATCGGTGCCGAGCGACTGCGCGAGTGCGTTGTATTCCTCGACGGTCAACAGCGATGAATGGTTCTGCGGATGCCCCTGGGTGGGGAGTCCGAATCCCTTGACCGTGTAGGCGATGATGGCGGTCGGTCGGGTGTCTTCGATCTGGGCGTATGCCTGCCGGAGTGCGGACAGATCGTGTCCACCGAGGTTGCGGATCGATTCGGTCAACACGGTGTCGTCCAGATCGACGATGAGCTCGGCAATCGCTGCGGCTTCGGGCCCCTCTCCTGGCAGTCTGTCGCGCACCTGAGCAGCCGTGCACCGCAACAGCCGCTGGTACTCGGGGTTGGGCATGTCGAGAATTCGGCGGCGCAACGCGTCCCCGCCGGGACGAGCGAACAGGTCTTCGAGCAGGCGACCGAATCTGACGGTGATGACCTGCCAGCCTGCTGCGTCGAACATCTTCTCGAGGCGGCGGGCGGCGATGTTGGGGACGACGCGATCGAGCGATTGGCGATTGAGGTCGACGATCCACACGATCTCACCCAGCTCGGTGATTCCAGGATCGATGACGGCTTCCCACACGGCGCCCTCATCGAGTTCGGCGTCGCCGACGAGCGAATACTGCCGTCCGCTGAAGCCGCCGGCCCGCTCCCGAGCCGAACTGCTTTCGGTGGCACCGAAACTCGCCTCGACGTAGCGGCGTGACACCGCACCCCAGATCGGTGCGGTGGCACCGATTCCGACCGAGCCGGTCGAGTAGTCGACGGGGTCGGGGTCCTTGGATCGTGAAGGGTAGGACTGCAGTCCACCGAAGGAGCGGAGCGTGGTCAGGTAATGCTCGTCGAGTTCACCGAGCAGGTAGTTGATGGCGTGGAGAACCGGGGACGCGTGCGGTTTCACCGACACGCGGTCCGCCGATTCGAGTTGTTCGAACCACAATGACGTCATGATCGTGACCAGCGAGGCGCAGGAGGCCTGGTGGCCTCCGACCTTGAGTCCGCTGGGGTTCGGGCGTACGCGGTTCGCGTGGTGGATGATCGAGGTCGACAGCCAGAGCACCTTCTCCGCGATCTCTTGGAGATGGTCGGGAACGACTCGAGACGAGTCGCGATCGGCCGGAACAATGCTGTTCATGTCGGAAAGCTCCTGGAGTCGACGGCATGTGGTCGAGCGACGGCGTCCGGGTTGCGAAGCGCTTGGTGAAGTTGCGAGGTGTCAGCAACGCACACGAGTCGACCAGATATCGGCGAGCTGCGCAATTGTCTTGTTCGAAGGAGTGCACAATGCACGGTTCTGGCTCAGTGGCCGGGCCTGAACTGGTTCAGGTGATCAATCCGATGTCGGTCGCGTCGTCTCGTGCCGCATCCTTGACCGCGTGAATTAATATGGATACGGTGTAGCCAAAATGCTGGCCGACCGTTTGGAGAAGGCATTGACAACGTCCGAATCGGGCCTTCCGCGCGAGACTGCACCGCGCGAGAGTGCGCACAGCCCAGCGGACGTCGCGCAGGCGCGCGGACTGCTGATCTCCGTCGCGAGTTCTCAGTTCGGGATCTCGGTAGTCTATGGCGCGGTGCCGGGGGTGCTCCTTGCGCTGCAGATCGCAGACATGGCCGGAGACCAGAACAAGGCCGGGGTCCTGAGTCTGTTCACCATCTTCGGTGCCATTGCAGCTCTGGTGGCACAGCCGCTTGCCGGAAGGTTGTCCGATCGGACCAGAACGAGAGTCGGAAGTCGTACACCATGGGTGGTCGGCGCATCCGTGATCGCGGCACCGATGTTGTGGGCCATGGGTTTCAGCCAGTCGCTACTCGTACTTGCAGTGCTGTACGTGGGGTCGGAATTCGTTCTCAGTGCCGCCCAGGGGCCTCTCTCGGCAGTGTTGCCCGATCGAGTTCCCATCGATCGCCGTGGCACCTACAGTGCCGGTCTCGGTATGGGCATCATGCTCGGATCGGTCGTCGGCACCGTCCTTGCCTCGGTTCTGTCGGACAACACCGTGGTGGCCTACCTCGTGATCGGAAGCATTCCGGTGATCATGGCGCTCTCGCGTCTGTTGGTTGCTGGAGACGCTGACAACCGGGGCGCACCTGTCGTGCTCGACAAGGTCGATCGAGGATGGAGGTCCTTTGTCGTATCGCCCTCGGAACATCCAGATTTCTGGTGGGCTATCGGTAGTCGTTCGCTGACCTACGCCGGATTCTTCACCGTCCAGGGTTATGCGCTGTACCTGTTGCAGGACTACATCGGGCTCGGGGACGATGCAGTTGACCTTGTTGCCGTGTCATCCGGAATCGCCGCACTGTGCATCGTTCTCGCCGCCGTGCCGTCGGGCATCCTGTCCGACCGTGTGGGTCGACGAAAGCCGTTCGTAGTGGCTGCATCCGGCACGATGGCCGCCGGTTTCATCATCCCGCTGATCTTTCCGACTGTTGCCGGCTATCTCGCGATGATCGTCGTGATGGCGCTGTCCTTCGGCTGTTTCGAATCGACAGACAATGCGCTCGTCACTCAGGTGCTGCCGCGAGAAAGCGCATACGCGCAGGACTTGGGCGTGGTGAACGTTGCGGCCGTGGCGCCCCAGATTCTGGCGCCCGCGCTGGCGGGTTCCGTCGTCGTCTTGACCTCCGAGTACGTGTTGATCTTTCCGCTCGCCGCTCTCTTCGCCTTGCTCGGCGCCTATTCGGTGACTCGGGTTCGTGGAGTGCGCTGATTCGATGTTGCCCGTGGTTGGTTCGCGGTGTCCTCGATGTCGGCCAGAACCTCGGCTATCGACGGAAGCGGTCTACTGCACAGTGCGTGTGCCTCGTCCGTGGGCAATCCGAGCGCGATGAGGATGCCGGCGGTCATGGCGTCCGCCGCGGCTGCGTCGTCGCGGTCCGGTTGTTGGAGCAGTAGTTGGCCGAGTCCGAGGAGGGATCCGGCGACGAGGGCGAGCGCGAGATCGGGATCCTCGACGCGGAATCTGCCGGCCTTCGAGGCGGCGGCGATGTCTCGTGCGGCGCGGGGCGCCAAGCCCTTCCCCGAGCTGATCAGTGAGGAACCGGAGTTGACTAGTACGCGACTGAGTTCGGGCTGCAGCCGAAACAGGCGGCCGGCTATGCGGAAGGACTGAGCGAAGACCTCTGCGGGATCGCCGACGTCATCGCCGAGGGCGTCGAGAAAATCTCCGAGGGAATCGAGCGCACTCTCCACGGCGGCAGCGAAGAGTTCTTCCTTGCTCTCGAAGTGGTTGTAGAACGATCCCATCCCCACGTCGGCGGCCTGGGTGATCTCCAGAATGGGCGCGGTGAGCTTGCCGTCGGCGATGAACCGCTGTCCAGCAGCGATCAAGGCCGCGCGTGTACGTGCTTTGCGGCGTTCGAGCCGGCTCGCTCCTGCGGTCATATGGGGTGCACCTTCGCCATCGGGTATCGACCGATCGATCCTAGCCTATCGTCAATATTGACGAATTCTTCAAAAGCCTTGACTGAGGGTCTGGTCATAGGTGACGATATCGTCAGACAGTGAGGAGTCGAGATGGTGGAAGTACACACCGGCGTCGATGCACACAGCGGCATGCACGTCGACCAAGGTGCGCTACCCGGGGAACATCCAGGTCGAGCATCGAACCCGATCATCAAGGTCCACGACATCGCATGGCTGGAGTTCGAAAAACCCGATCTGGTGAAGGCCGAGGCGTTTGCGACGGCATTCGGATTCACGGTTCCGCACCGCACGACGGAGGAAGTTCATCTCCGGGGAACGGAGACCGGCGCCCCGTGCGTCATCATCCGCAAAGGGAATCGAACCCGGTTCGTGGGCGCGGCGTTCCTCGCCGCCGACGAGTCCGATGTGTTGGTGTTGGGAAAGCTGACCGGCAACCGCGTATCACGCCTACCCGAGAGCATCGGCGGCATCGGGGTCACCCTGCACGATCCGGGTGGTCAGCCGGTTCGGGTGGTGGCGGGCATGAATCAACTGCCTTCCCTTCCGGGTCAGCGCGCGCACACCTTCAACTTCGACGAACCGCTGACGCGCGTGAACGCGACGCAACGTCCGCCGCGCGAGCCTGCGCGGGTGCAACGTCTGGGCCACGTGGTCATCTCGCGTACGCGTTACCTCGAGAACCTCAATTGGTACCTCGAACACCTCGGACTCATCGTCAGTGACTTCCTCTACTACGACGGCCAGCGCGAACGTGGCCCGGTGATGAGCTTCATCCGCTGCGATCGCGGCGAAACGCCGACGGATCACCACACGCTCGCAATGACGCTCGGTCCGTCCGACCGCTACGTGCACTCGGCGTATCAGGTCTGTGATCTCGACGCCCTCGCCGCCGGTGGCGAGTACCTGACCGAACGCGGGTATCGGCACTCGTGGGGGATCGGGCGCCACATTCAGGGCAGCCAGATCTTCGACTACTGGCGCGACCCCGATGGCTTCCTCGTCGAGCACTTCAGCGACGGTGACATGTTCGACGCCTCGCTCGAGCCCGGGTGGGCGCCGATGACGGCCTCCGGCCTCGCTCAGTGGGGCCCGCCGGCTACCAAGGACTTTCTGGGCATCACGCCGAACCGTCAGGGTCTGCAGGAATTCCGGTCGATCCTTTCCTCGCTCCGTCAAGACAACGAATTCGATACCGAACGCCTCCGTGGCCTGTTGAAAGTAGCGTCCTCATGAGCATTTCCGTTCTCCGTACCGACGACGCGTGGTGGGTCCAGACCCCCGAAGGTGCCGTCAAGGTCGACACCGACGCGGTCACCACCGCCGAACTTCTCGCCGACCGGTCCTCGGTCGAGGCGGCACGGAAGGGCACGGACACCGTGCCGGTGGAGACTCTGCAACTGATCTCCCCCGTCACCGCGCCCTGCCGGGTCGTCGCGCAGATGACGAACTTCGTATCGCACGTCAAGGACTCGGGGATGAACCCGGAGACCGTCCCGTTGACGTTCTTTCGCAAGTCCTCCGGATCGATCAGCGGCCCCACCGACGACATCGTCAAGCCTGCGCACGTGAAGCTGCTGGACTACGAGATCGAGATCGGGCTCGTCTTCGGCAAGACGCTCGCGGTGGGCACGGAGATCAACAGCTCCGATATCGCGGACTACATTGCCGGGCTCGTCATCACCAACGATGTCTCGGCTCGCGACGTGCAGCTCCCCAAGACTCAGTTCTACGAGGGGAAGTCGTACCCCACCTTCACCCCGGTCGGACCGGTGCTGCTTCTGCTCGAGGCCGGGGAATTCGCCCGGTTCAGCGATCTGGGCCTGACTTTGCGCGTCAACGGGGAGGTGCGCCAGGACAGCACTGTCGCGGACATGATCTATCGGCCGCTGGAAACGTTGCGAACTCTCGTCGGATTCCAGCGCATGGATGCGGGCGACCTGCTGCTCACCGGCACCCCGGGCGGAACCGCGCTCAAGGCCCCGGCGAAACCGGTCGAAATGATCGGCGCCCTGGTGCCACCGGCAGTCAAGTGGAAGGTCTTCTTCAAGAAGCAGGCATCGAATCCCTTGTATCTGAAGGACGGCGACGTGGTGGAGCTTTCGGTGTCCACGCCCGATGGCGCACTCGATCTCGGGATTCAGCGGACGACAGTGCGGTATGCCTGATGTGCAGCGATGACCGACGATCTGGGAGGACGAGGTGACTGTCGAGCACTACCCTGTGGTTGTCGTCGGCTCCGGCCCGGCGGGAATGACCTCTGCACTACTGTTGGCACAGTACGGAATCGAGTGTCTCGTCCTCGATCGCTGGCACGGTGTCTACCCGCAGCCGCGAGCGGTGCATCTCGATGACGAGGTCTATCGCATCCTCGGAGACCTAGGGCTCGCCGAGGATTTCGCGCAGCAGTCGAGGCCGACCCGAGGCTTGCGGCTGGTGGACTGCAACATCGGTGTTCTCGCCGAGTTCGAGCGTGACCCCGACCACATGCCGCATGGGTTTCCACAGGCCAACATGTTCGACCAACCCGACCTCGAACGTCTGATGAGAACCAGATTGTCGACCTCCGCAACCGTGCACGAGCGCGGTGGTTGCGAGGTCGTCGATGTCGCGAACATGCGCGATCACGCTGTCGTTACGTACATCGATGTCGACACCGGCGAGCGCCGCGCCGTCACAGCGGACTACGTGCTCGGGTGCGACGGGGCAAACAGCGTCGTCCGTTCGTCCATCGGTTCGAAAATGAAGGATCTGGGGTTCGAGCAGCGGTGGCTGGTGGTGGACATCGCCACCGACGCCGAACTGGGGCAGTGGGAAGGCGTTCATCAGGTCTGCGATATCGACCGAGCCGCCACGTACATGCGGATCGGGCCCTCTCGCTATCGGTGGGAATTTCGTTTGCATGAGGACGAAACCGCGGAAATGTTCACCGAGCTCGAAGCGATCGAGCCGCTCGTCGCACCGTGGCTGCGCGAGGTGTCCGACCCGGATCTGAAGCTGATCCGAAATGCTGAGTACACCTTCCGTGCCCAGGTTGTGGATCGGTGGCGGGACCGACGAATCTTCTTGCTCGGCGATGCCGCGCACCTCACCCCGCCGTTCATCGGCCAGGGCATGGGCGCCGGACTGCGCGATGCAAGGAACCTCGTCTGGAAGCTAGCGGTCACCCTCGGCGGTGCTGCGTCCGACGAGGCCCTCGATACCTACGAGTCGGAGCGAAAGCCGCACGTCACGTCCATGATCCAACTTGCCATAGCGATCGGTTGGGCCATGACCGGCGGCGGCGCGATCAGCGACGTGATTCGCAAGCAGGTCGCACCGCTACTCGGCTACGTGCCGGTGCTGGGGGCGAGAGTCACCAACAGTGCCACGCCGCGCCTCTCGCGTTCGGCCTTCGTACAACGCAATTACCTCTCACGCCACGATCTTGCGGGTCAACAGTGTCCGAACTGCGTGATCGGCGGCGCTCAGCGTCTCGACGAACTCGCCCCTGGCCGTTTCCTGTTCGTCGCGAACACTCCGCTCACGCCCGAACAGCGTACCGAGGTTCATCGACGCGGCGCTGTGGTGTTGGAAGTGCCGGCGTCCTCGGATCTCGGGCAATGGCTGCACCGCGGCCGCGTCTGCGCCGCGATTGTCCGGCCGGATCGCACCGTGATGGCGACGAGTCGCTCGGTGCCGGCACTGCACACGAAAGTGCCCAGCTGCGAGGCCTTGTCCGGCCAGAAGCTACCGAGGCTGGCTCCACCGATTCTCCGCAGCGTCCATGTTCATTGACGTGTGCAAAGTACGAAGCTGGACCGAAGTTTTCGGCGAGACTAGGAGACAAGAGATATGAAGACAGCAATCGTCACCGGAGCGTCATCGGGCATCGGCCATGCTGTGGCAGCAGCTTTGGTCAAGCGCGGCTACCGGGTGATCGGAACCAGCCGAAACAGTTCCACGGTGACCGACCCGGTGAAGGGCGTCGACTACCGTGATCTGGATCTGACAGATCGGGACTCGATCAAGCGCTTCGTGGACGGCCTCGGTGGCAAGGACGTGGATGTGCTGATCAACAATGCGGGTGAATCGCAGTGTGGACCACTCGAAGAGCTGCCCGTCGACGCTGTGCAGCGGTTGTTTCAACTCCATGTCTTCGGCGCAATCGAACTGACTCAGCTGGTGCTGCCGGGTATGCGCGAGCAGCGTAGCGGCAAGATCGTCAATGTCGGGTCCATGCTCGCGAGCTTCCCGCTCGCCTACCGGTCTTCGTACGTGGCGACCAAGGCCGCCATCAGAGGTTTCTCCACCGCCGCGCGTTACGAACTGGCCCAATTCGGCGTCGACATCACCACCGTCGAACCGGGATCGATCGCCACCGGGCTGTCTGGCCGTCGTACCAAGTACATCAATGACAACTCGCCGTACCAGCAGGAGTTCACCTCTGCGATAGCCGCTCTCGACGCCAAGGAGTCGCAAGGGATTTCGGCGGCCAAGGTTGCCGAGACGGTGGTCAAGGCTGTCGAGTCCAAGAAGACCCGTTCGCTCTATGCTGTCGGCAGCAACGCGCCTGTCGTGTTCCTCGCTCGACGGTTGCTGCCGCGCAACGTGATCGAATCCGTCATGGCCAAGGCCTACGGTATCGGCGCCAAGTAGCGAACCAGTCGATGTAGGACCGAAATGTCAAGGCGGGGTGGTTTATCGTGTGTGCGATGCCGACGAACGAGCAACCTGTGTCCGGGCCGTCGAGGCCGCCCGGCATTCGGTCGCGCCGTGCCTCGCGCCCACGTCGAGACGCGAGCCCCCGTCGCGATCGCAGGCAAGCGCTCATCGACGCCGCCATCGAGATGTTCACCGAAGATGGTTCCGCCGACATCAGTGCAGCGGCGGTTGCTCGACGGGCCGATGTGGCCCACGGCCTGTTGTTCTACTACTTCACCGATAAAAAGGGCCTCGTGGCGGCGGCGTTGGTGGACATGCTGGACGAGCTGGCCGCATACCAGAGTCCGCGGCCCGAAGAGAAGACTGAGCGTGAACGGCTCGAAGGGTTCGTTCGGCGCCACGTCGAGTTCCTGGACCGCTACCGAATGGCGTACCTCAGGGTGATTCGCGAGGGTGTGTTCGCCACCCCCGAGATCAATCGCGCTGTACAGCAGGCCCGTTCGAACGCCGCGGATCAGGTCACTGAACTCCCCGGCTTGGCCAAGCCCGGATCTGCTCGCGGCAGAGTCGCTGTCAGTGGCTGGATAGGCTTTCTGGACCGACTTGCCGACGAGTACATCGATGATCCTGAGCTCGATCTCGACAGCGTGGTCGTGTTGGCTGCTGATGCTTTCGACGCCGTCGTCAATGCGGCGCGCATCTCCGGGTGTGCCGATTTGTGAACGCTCACACTGTGCCGCAAGGGTTTCATAGGCAATCATGATCAGGCGGAACTACTTTCTTCACAAACTGCATTGGGGTGATCGGTGTCGAACGAGGTGTCTCGGAGATCAGCGCTGAGGGCGTTGGTGGCCGGTGGCGTGGTGGCCGGTGCGGTGGCGCACAGTCTGTCATCCCCGCCCACAGCTGCTGCGTTGCCGAACAGTAGATTTCGGGTAGACCTTCATGCGCACTACTTGCCTCCGCAGTATCGCGACGCACTGAACGCGACCGGGTATACGGCAAAATCGTTGGTACCACTGCCGTCCTGGTCGGTCGGTGAGGCGATCGAGTTCATGGACGCTCATGCGATTGCAGCGCAGGTTATCTCGATCTCGGATCCGGGAGTCACCTTTCTCTCCGGGGCAGACGCTGCAGCCATGGCCAGGCATTGCAACGATTTTGCGGCCGATCTCGTCGAATCGGAGCCGACTCGCTTCGGCGCCTTCGGGGTGCTCCCGCTGCCCGATGTCGTCGCCTCGATAGCGGAGCTGCGGTACGCCCTGGACGATCGGGCGATGGACGGAATTGTTCTTCTCAGTAGTTACGCCGGCATCTACCTGGGTGATCCGAGATTCGAACCGGTGATGGCCGAGTTGAATGCGCGCTCGGCGTTCGTGTTCGTCCATCCTGCCGAGGTCGCTCCGGACAATCGCCCGGAGCTACCATTCCCGGCGTTCTACCAGGAGTATCCGTTCGAGACGACGAGGGCAGCTACGGTTCTCATGGCCTCGGGCACCCTGGACCGGTACCCGAACATCCGGTTCTCGCTGGCCCATGCTGGTGGCTGTCTGCCGTTCCTCTCCGGGCGGCTGCGGGCGCCGCGAGCGGCAATCCCCGCGGCCCCGGACGTATCCGTCTTCGCCTCCGACACCGCTCTGGCGTCGTTCCACTACGACACATCACTTTCCGACAGCCCCGCCGCGATGCGAAGCGTGGTCGAGGTCGCGCCCGTGGAGAAAATGCTGTTCGGCACGGACTGGCCGTTCAGTTCGCTGGTCTATCGAGCGGCTACGACAGACGACCCGGCGCCCGGCCTCGGCGAGGTATTCGATACCGAGCAGCGTTATCGGATCGAACGACTCAACGCCCTCGAACAGCTACCGCGGCTGGCAGGCGCCCTCGGCTGAGGACCCCTGCCCAGCGCGTCGGGTTGCGCTTTGTACGTTGCGCCGCATTGTGTCGCGGAATCGACTCGGAAACAATGAGCGGGGAATGTCGAGAACGCGACTCGAGCTTCGTCCCAGGGGTGGATGCGGCCACTCGGGCTGCACGAAATGTAGGAGAACCACGATGGCGAAGTACCTGCTTCTCAAGCACTACCGCGGCGCTCCGGCGGCGGTGAACGACGTCCCCATGGACCAGTGGACCCCTCAGGAAGTCGACGCTCACATGAAGTTCATGAGCGACTTCGCCACCGAGCTGGTGGGGTCGGGCGAGTTCGTCGACGGCCAGGCACTTTCGCCGGAGGGGACGTTCGTGCGGTACGACGGCCCAGGTCGACCGCCCGTCACTGACGGCCCGTTCGCGGAGACCAAGGATCTGATCGCGGGCTGGATGGTCATCGACGTGGACAGCTACGACCGCGCGCTCGAACTGGCGGCCGAGCTGTCTTCGGCACCGGGGGCAGGCGGAGAGCCGATCCATGAATGGCTCGAGATCCGCCCGTTTCTGAGCGCACCGGCGACGGTCACGGAGTAGGCGGGGAGGGCGCCGTTCATGGACGCGCTGCAACTGAGGGAGCTGACTCCGGCGGTGATCGGCGTCCTTGTCCGCCGGGGTGTCGACTTCGTGTGCGCCGAGGATGCCGTGCAGGAAGCGCTGATACAGGCCTCCCTCACCTGGTCGGTCGGTATGCCCGAAGATCCGAAGAGCTGGATGGTCACGGTGGCATGGCGCAAGTTTCTCGACGCGCACCGCGCGGAATCCTCGCGTCGTGATCGTGAGGAACGAGTGCACGCCGAGCCACCGCCCGGGCCCACCGAGACGGCCGACGACACGCTGCAGTTGTTGTTTCTGTGCGCCCACCCCTCATTGACTCCGAACTCCGCTGTCGCTCTGACTCTTCGGGCAGTAGGCGGATTGACAACCTGGCAGATCGCCCAGGCATACCTCGTGCCGGAAGCAACGATGGCGCAGCGCATCAGCCGCGCCAAACGCACTGTCAGCGGTGTGCGTTTCGACGAACCAGGCGATCTGCCTACCGTGCGGCGAGTGCTGTACCTGATCTTCAACGAGGGCTACACCGGCGACGTCGATCTGGCGGCAGAGGCGATACGCCTCTGCCGCCAGATGGTTCGGGTCGCGTCGCAGCGGACACACGACGCTGAGCCGCGCACACATGACACTGAATCGGACGGGTTGCTGGCATTGATGCTGCTGCACCATGCTCGTCGGCCCGCGCGAATCGGCTCCGACGGCAGCCTCGTTCCGTTGGCGCTCCAGGACCGCTCGCTGTGGGATACCTCGCTCATCACCGAGGGCGTCGATATCCTGCAGCGGGCGCTCGCCCGTGATCGGCTCGGGGAGTTCCAAGCACAGGCTGCCATCGCTGCGCTGCATGCGGACGCGCAACGCGTCGAGGACACCGATTGGGTGCAGATCGTCGGTTGGTACGACGAGTTGCTCGCACTCACCTCGAGCCCGGTGGTGGAACTCAACCGGGCGGTTGCGGTCGGCGAAGCCGACGGGCCCGCAGCGGGACTGGCTGCTCTGGCCTTCGTCGACGCAGACATACCACGTCGCGCTGCGGTATCGGCCTACCTGCATGAGAAAGCGGGTGACCTCGATGTTGCGGCACGCCTGTACGCGGAGGCGGCGCGGTCCGCCACGAACCTCGACGAGCGGAACCATCTGATCAAACAAGCAGCCAGGACGGGAACGCTTCGTCAGGACGGGAACGACACGTCGACGATCAACCCGTGATGATCGGAGCCTTCGACGGTGATCCGCTGCAGCGACTGCGCGTGCGCACCCCGCGTCAGCACGTGATCGATACCGATGACCGCAGGAAAACCCTTGTCGGTCGGGTAGGTCGGGATGATGCCGGTGCCCAGTTGGTCTGCGGCGTCGGAGTACCCGGCGTCGAGTAGATCCCTGAACTGCCGGTGCAGGTAGGTGGTGTTGAAGTCGCCGCTCACCACGACCGGGCTTGGAGTTGCGGCCAGATCTTCGAGGGCGACTCGCAGTGTGTCCAACTCGGCAGTCCACACGTCGGGAGGAGTGATGTACGCGGGCCCCGGATGGACGGCGACGAGCTCGAACGATGTCGGAAGGTCGACGCGTGCTACGAGATTGGTGGGCCCGAATCCGTTCAGCTCGCGCATCTCGGCCAGTGGATAGCGGCTGTAGATTCCCGCTCCGGCGCCGCCTGCGTCATCGGGAACGAGGTATTGGTACGGCAGTAGATCGTCGAGGCCGAGATCGTTCATCGCCTGTGCGAGCGGGTGGGTCAGCTCCTGAACCGTCAGGGCATCGACGTCATTGTCGCGCACGGTGGCCACCACACTGCCGGGGTCGGCTTGCCCGAACAGCAGATTTGCCTGCATGATCCGCAGCGTCTGTCCGCGAGGGATCTCATCGTCGGCCACATGTCCGTCTGCCACATAGAGCGGTCCGACGACCGCCGAGACGACGGCGAGGAGCACGGCGGAGGCGGTGACGAGCATCCACCGTCGGAACACCAGGGAGACCACCAACCCGACCGCGGTCACGGCAATGAGCAGCGGGACGAACGATGCAACTGCGATCAAGAGGTTGATCGGGCGGGATTGAAAGATGGATACGACGGCAACGATCCCGACCGCGATACCGCCGAGCCCGACCGCTTGGGCAACGCGTCGCGCGGGCACGTTGTCCCTGGTGAAGCTCATGACAGACGGTAGCAAACAATGGGCCGTGGATCCTTCGGCGAGCCCGGGCGGACACGCCGTATTGAAAACGATTATCATTAAGGGATGTCCATTGCTGCAACCCGCCCGCTACCGGTCACTGTGCTGTCCGGTTTCCTCGGAGCGGGAAAAACCACGGTGCTCAATCACATCCTGTCCAACCGCGACGGCTTGCGAGTTGCTGTCATCGTCAACGACATGAGCGAGATCAACATCGATGCCCGGCTCATCGACGGATCGATTGCCGGCGACGCCCAGCTGAGTCGAACCGAAGAGAAGCTCGTCGAACTGACCAACGGGTGTATCTGCTGCACCCTGCGTGAGGACCTCATCGAGACGGTCGGCAGACTCGCCGCTGAGGGACGATTCGACTACCTCGTTATCGAATCGACCGGGATTTCCGAGCCGATGCCCGTGGCGGCGACGTTCGAGTGGGAATTCGAGGACGGCTGCACGCTGGGTAGCGTCGCATCGATCGACACGATGGTCACTGTCGTCGACGCCTCCACATTTCTCGGCGAGATCGCCAAGGGGGAATCGTTGGCGGACCGCGAGCTCGAAGCAGGAGAGGGTGATTCGCGGTCGATCTCGGATCTGCTGGTCGACCAGGTCGAGTTCGCGGACGTCATCCTGCTGAGCAAGACCGACCTGGTCAGCGCCACTGCAGCTGGGGCCACCGAGGCGACGTTGCGCCGCCTCAACCCCCGGGCCGAGATCGTTCGCGTCGATCACGGATCGGTCGGCATCAAACGCATACTCGACACCGGCCTCTACGACCCCGATGCCGCGGCCCGTGTGTCCGGATGGGAAGAGGAGCTGACGAGCACCCATACGCCCGAAACCGAGGAGTACGGGATCCGCAGCATGGTCTATCGGTCCGACCGACCGTTCCATCCGCTGCGTTTGTCCGAAGCGCTGGGAAGACTACGCGGAGTGCTGCGCAGCAAGGGATTCTGTTGGATCGCCAGCAGGCCGATCCAGGCTGCAGTCTGGTCGCAGGCCGGCCCGACACTGATGATCGAGGGAGCCCAGAAGTGGGCCGATACCGACATCACTCCGGGGCAGGAGATCGTGTTCATCGGAGTCCGACTCAGCGAGGACGCCGCACGCACCCTGCTGGACCCGGCGCTGCTTACCGATGACGAATTGCTGGCCGGGCCGTCGGCCTGGATCACCTATCCCGATCCACTCCCGAGGTGGGCCGACCACCCCGTCCACGCATGAGTTTCGGTCATTGCGGCCGGATCGGCAGCCCTGTGGCGAGGGGTGACTTACGAGTTGTCGCTCTTCGCGGGCTCCTCTGCACCGAGATCCTCGCGCACCTTCTCGGCGATGTCGTCGTCGATACCGGAGTCCTCGTCCGATCGCAGTGCCATTTGCTCGTTCAGGTAGCGGAATAGTACGGCGGCGACTGCTGCGGCCGGAACGGCGAGAAACGCTCCGATGATGCCGAAGATCGAGGCGCCGGCGGTGACGGACAGCAACACCACGGCCGCGTGCAGGTTCATGGATTTGCTCTGCAGCACCGGCTGCAACACGTTTCCTTCGATCTGCTGTACGACGATGATGATGGCAAGCACGATCAGGGCGGTGGTGAAGCCGTTCGCCACCAGCGCGACGAGAACGGCGAGTGCTCCGGCGACGAATGCTCCGACGATCGGGATGAAGCCACCGAGGAATGTCAGGGTCATCAACACCGGGGCCAGCGGCACACCCAGAATCACCAGGCCGATGCCGATGAAGATGGCATCTATGGCGCTGACGATGGCTTGGGTGCGAATGAACCCGCCGAGTGTGTCCCACATCCGACTGAATACTTCGGCGATGTGTCCGCCCGCTTTGCCGCCGGCGAGGCCGCGCATCCATGGCAGGAAGCGGGGGCCGTCCTTGACGAAGAAGAACGTCAGTACCAGCACCAGGCCGAGAGTGACCAGCAACGATCCCGCGGTAGCGACACCCGAGAACACTCCGGTCGCGATCACCGCGCCGCTGTCCTGAAGTTGATCGGCGAGCGCCTGCACCGCATTGTCGATCTGTGCGTCATCGAGGTTGACCGGAGGGCCTTCGAACCACTCCTGCACCTGCGTGATGCCTTGGGAGGCTCTGTCAGCCAGCTCAGGCGCCTGGTTCATCACTGACGGCACGATGAAGGCGATGACGCCGGCGAGTACGCCGAGGAAGCCCAACAAGCTCGTCGCTGCGGCCAGTGCGGGTGGAAATCCGATGCGGCGCAACAGTCGAGTGAAGGGCCACAGCACCGTGCACACGATGAGCGCGAGCAGAACGGGGAGGATGATGACCCACAGTTCGCCGACGATCCATCCGATGACCCACAGGGCTGCGGCTGCAACGAGGATTACGGTCGACCATTTGGCGATCCAGAGACCACCTGCTCCGAACAGGGTGTCGCGGCCGCGACGGGTGGAGGCGTTCTCTGTCACGAGGGTCCTTTCGTCTTCGAACTCGTGCGAATACCGCAATGATGCCTGCCCTGACGCCGCGGAGTTCGCGCAGCGGGTCGTTGCACCCCGTCACTCGCTGACAGCGAACACACAGCCACCGTCCAGGCTGGCGGAAGTTTGGGTTGTTCAGATGGTGTCATCAGCAACAGACGCCCTGGAGGTCAAGATGACGCGCAACACCGACCACGAAGTTCACGAGCACGATCGCGGGCTCGGATACGACTTGAAGACGCTGGTTTCGCGGCGCAAAGCACTGATGTTCTTCGGTGCGGCCGCGGGGACCTCCGCGCTGGCAGCATGTGCCACCGGCACGTCGACGAGCACTTCGGCAGCGGAGACGACGGCGTCCGCCGCCGAGGCCACGACGGACGCGGCCTCGTGTGCAGCGGCTGCACCGCAGGAGACAGCGGGGCCGTACCCCGGCGACGGCAGCAACGGTCCGAACGTGCTGATCGAATCGGGCATCGTCCGTCAGGACATCACGAGCAGTTTCGGGTCGTACACCGGAACAGCGGAGGGTGTGCCGACCACGATCGAGCTGACTCTGCAGGATCTCGCCGCCGAATGCTCGCCCGGCGTGGGCATGGCGGTTTATCTATGGCATTGCGACCGGGACGGCGAATACTCGCTCTACAGCGAGTCGGTTGCTGATCAGAACTATCTGCGCGGAGTCCAGGTCGCGGACGCAACGGGCACGGTGTCCTTCACCTCGATCTTTCCGGCTTGCTACGCGGGCCGCTGGCCGCACATTCACTTCGAGGTCTTCGACTCGCTCGAAGCAGCAGTCGCAGGTGAGAACGCTCGTTTGACCTCGCAGATAGCCATTCCGCAGGACGCGTGCACGACGGTATTCGACTACGACTCCGGGTATTCCCGCAGTATCTCGAACCTGGCCCAGGTGTCCCTCGAATCGGACAACGTGTTCGGGGACGGCTGGGACGCCGAACTGGCCACGGTGAGCGGGACCCCAGACACCGCGATGGCGCTCTCCATCACGATCGGCGTGGCCGAGAAGTCGGCGAACACTGCCGCCGCCCCACCGGCGGGCGGACCAGGCGGCGGCCAACCACCGGAGGGTGGACAGCGCTGATTTCCGGTCATCGTGCTGGTTTTCGGTCGACTTCGCGTTACTGTGACTTGAAGACTCGTGTACTCGAGTCTGTCAACAGGGGGTGCGTGGGTACATGAGCGTCGACAGAGACACGGGCAGTGCAGCATGGCGAGCCGAACCGTGGCCCAGGCCATATCGCGCTGTCCTCCCAGCTCAGGACCCGTTCTTCGCGGCACCCGAGGGCTTCGAGTCGGCCGAGCCCGGCGCCGTGCTCCGTCACCGCGAGGTCGAGGTCGCACTGTTCGGCACCATTGCCCAGCAGGTCGATGCCTGGCAGCTGCTCTACCGAACCACCGATCTCGACGATCAGCCGCAGGTGACCGTCACCACGATCCTGCGGCAGCATGGAGCCGTCGACCTCGATCAGCCGCTGCTGTCCTATCAGTGCGCGATCGACGCGGTCTCGGAGCGCTGTTTCCCCTCGTATGCGCTGCAGCGAGGCGCGAAAGCCTGGGGCGCGGTGCCTCAGTTCGAGTTCGCGATCGTTCTGCACGCCCTGCGTCGTGGATGGGTGGTGTCCCTGCCCGACCACGAGGGCCCCGACGGCCGCTGGGGCGCCCCGCGCGAGCCGGGCTTCTTCACACTGGACGCCGTCAGGGCCGCGCTGGACTTCGAACCCCTCGACTTGAGAATCGACACGTCCGTCGGACTATGGGGGTACTCCGGTGGTGGGCTGGCTACCTCGTGGGCGGCCGAGATGGCGCCCGAGTACGCGCCTGAACTCCGCATCGTCGGAGCGGCCCTGGGATCGCCCGTCGGGGATCCGGCATCGGCGTTCATACGACTCAACGCCACGCTGCATGCCGGGCTACCCACCCTCGTCGTCGGGGGGCTGCGCCGCGCATATCCCGAACTCGACCGAATCGTGCGGGAGCACGTCAATGCCGAGGGTCTGGCATTGCTCGACTCGGTGGACGATCTCACCACGGTCGCTGCGGTGAAGAAGCTCGCCTATCACGACCTGGACAAGTACATCGACCTTCCCTTGGCCGACTTGCTGGCCAAGCCCGAAATCCTGGAGGTGTTCGAGGCCATCCAGCCGGGCCGCACCTCGCCGTCGGTGCCGATGCTCGTCGTGCAAGCCGTGCACGATCAGATCATCGCGGTGGACGACGTCGACGGTCAGGTCGATCGGTACCTCGACCACGGTGTGCACGTGACCTACCTGCGGGACCGGCTCAGTGAACACCTGACCTTGCATCCACTGGCGATGCCGCTCACCCTGGACTGGCTCCAGGACCGGTTCGACGGACATGCGCTCCCAGCGTCGGGAATCACGACGGTGTGGTCGACGGCTGCTTCGCTCGGAGCGGTGCGAGACCTTCTTTCCTTGGCTTGGTCGACGGCTACTGCGGTGTTCGGCCGCCGTCTCTGACTTCAGGCTTGTCCTACTAGCATTCGTGCAATGGCAGCGCACTTACGGTCTCGATCGATGTTGCTGTTTCTGTCGTTCGGCGCGGGTGCAACCGATGCGTTCGCGTTCCTGGCGTTGGGTGGCATTTTCACCGCCAACATGACGGGCAATCTTGTGCTCGTCGGGCTTGTGGGTCGCGAGGATTATGTTCATACGCTCATCGGGGCGTCGGTGGCGATCGCAGTGTTCTTCATGGTGCTGTTCGCCGGGTTCCGGAGCGCGTACCGCGACGGTGCTTCTGCGGCGCGCACGACTATGTGGATGCTCGGGGTGGCTGCGTCGATGCAGTGCGCGGCGGTGGCAGCGTGGTGGAATCTGGGCGGCCCGACTGACCGCGTCGTAGTCGGGGGGCTGATTTCGCTGTCCGCCGCCGCGATGGCGCTGCAGACGGTGGTCGCGCGCACCTCGACGGTGGGTGGTGGGTTGTCGACGACCTTCGTGACGGGAACGCTCGTCAACATCGTCGACGATCTCGCTCGCGGTGATCACCGCTACCTGGTGCTGCGGATGGGTGCGATCGTGGCCCTGGTGATCGGGGCGTTCGTCGGTGCGCTCGCGATTCTGGTCGCGCCCGCACTGGGGCCGGTGGTGCCGGCAGTGACGGGGTGCGCTGCATTCGCGATCAGCGTTGGCGCCGTGCGTCGTCTTCGGCACACGCAGTAGCGCGGCCGGGTGCCGGTTCGCGCACCCGGCCGCGTCGGCCCGCGTCAGTTGCTGGTTTGCGCGGTCCCGTCGGGCAGGCGCCCAGCGCCCCAGCTGCGTTCGATGTACCCGATGACGCTGTCGACCGCGGCGGTCGGCACCTTCTCCGGTTCGCCGTTCTCGAGCGGATCGGTGTGGAAAATGTAGAGACGAGACGCGAACTGTTCGAACGGCAGTGAACCTTCGCCGGCCTTCTCGCCGTTTCCTGCAGTTCCGACGACGACTCCGTCGCCCCAATCCTGACCGCTGTCGTTGTTGGGGTTGAAGAAGAACACTCGCATGATGCCGTCCGGGTCCGGAGCGACACGCAGGATGGTGATGGCGTGCCAACCGATGTAGCGGGCGGCGCTGTCGGTGACGGCGATGCCGGCGGGCTGCGGGTGGATCAGTGGCTGGCCACCGTTGTACGCGGGGTGGTACGACGAGTGGAATTGCCGGATGAAGTCGTCGAGGTCGATCAGGTTTCCGGTTGCGACGTCGACGTTGATGTGGAATCCGCGAGCCGACCACCACCCGTGAAACTCGGGATTGACCCAGCGGTGCGGATCCCCGGGACGATCCGCGCAACGGCGACCCATCTCGGCATAGATCCGGTCGAGGTGGGGAACGAGCAGCTGCGAGACGGGGTCGAGGTCGATCGGCGAGGCTGTGGCGACGCCGCTTGCACTGTCCTTGGACGAGATCGGCTGACCTTCGAAGTGCATCACGATCTCGTCGTCTCGGGCCGCCCAGACGACCATCTGCAGCAGGTAGTCCGGGTCGTTGTACGACCACATGGACAGCGCTCGCGCCGACTGGCAGGTGGGATTGTCGCCCTGTCCGACGCCGAGCGGCTGGCCCAGCATCGAGATCAACCCGCCGAGCAGTCGAGCTTCCGGCTGCGGCGTTGGGCCGAACAGATCGATGAGTCGCTGTCGCACCCCGGGATCGAGCTTCAGCTGCATTTGACGCCACAGTGACGGGACGATGGGCGGCTGATGCAGAATTCCGCGATCGAGCAGAAGTGCGATGCCGTAGAGGCACTGCGCTGCTTCCGGGTGCACGGCCGCGGTGACAAGAGCGTGCACCAATTCCGGATAGCGCTGGAGGCAGGTTCGGCCGGTTTCCGATACGCCGAGCGCCTCGCCGAGCAGGTACGGGTTGTTGTCGATGAGGAAGCGCGCGAGCGTCGCGTGGTACGGCGAGACCAGGCCGGTGTCGTGCATCGCGCGCGCGAATCCGCGGGCCTCGAACTCGAGGTCCTCGGCATCCATGACGTCGAGACGGGATTGGTAGACCTCTACGCCGGGGTCCTCCCGGCAGGCCTCGGTGGGTCCGAACAGGGCGGAGATCAGTCGATCGAGTCCCTGCCCGGATGCGCCGAGGTCGACGTTCGGGTCACCGCGGTACACGGCGATCCGAGTGACGATGGCCTTGACGTGGTCGACCTGGATGGGACGCTGACGCAGTACGCGCCAGATTTCCTCGCCGAGCTCGTCGAGCACGCTGTCGTACCCGATCTCCTCCGCGATGTAACCGAAGAGATCGCGAACGAGGTGTGCCACCCGGCCGAGCCGAACGCGCTCGGCCTCCGACGGCGGCGAGAACAAAACCTCGAGGTTCATCGCCAGTACCTGCGACAGGAAGCGCCTCGCATCCTCGGCGCTCAAGGATGGGTGCTCGTACTCACCGGCGATGATTGCGAGCATTCTGAGCTCGCTGGTTGCCTCGAGAACAACGGTGTCGACGTTGCCGCTGTGCAGACTCGTCCCGACGAAGGAGGGGACGAGTATGTCGGGGTGCGCCCAGTCCGAACCCAGGAACAGGCCGGCGTCTTCGAGTGCTGCGGCGCGTTCGCGCACCGCAGCACACCCGCCCCGCTGCATGAGCACTCGCTGCAGCGAGTCGATGACGCGTCGCAACTTCGTGCTCTTTGAGAAGTCGGGCGCAGCCGCCATCGCCTCGGTTGCATTGTCGAGCTGGGCCAGCCGTGTTTGCAGAGCGGGATCGATCTCTTGGTGCCCGCCCTCGGCCGGGTCGTCGGAGTTCATCGTCTGCGACACCGCACTGAGTCCGTTCCCGAGTTCTTGCCTCACACGTAGAAGTCCAGTTCTTCCTGACGCTTGAGCAGGTCACGCATGACGTAAGGGTCCTCGCCGAAGAAGTACAGCAGACCCCAGTGCGTACCGAATGCGGTGCGCTTGGTGACGGTCTCCTCCAACGGCGCTGCGAGGTCGTTGGTCTCGTAGTAGTCGTGGTCGGCGGTTTCCTCGGGAATCTCGAGGTTGCTCACCACGCGTCGACGTGGGTAGACGCCGAAGCAACCGGCGGTTCCGTTGGCGTCGACGACCTCGCGGGGGAAGAACGCGTCGATCTCTTCCTCGGTGGTCTTCGGGTCGAACGCCAGCACGAGCCCCTGGTAGGCGTTGAAGCCGTAGGCGCGTTCGAGCAGCTCGAAGACCTTGAAGCCTGGCGGCCGGTACGCCACCTCGCCGAAGTACATTTCGCCGTCGCTCGTGACGAAGTACTCCGGGTGGATGAACCCGAACTCGATGTCGAAGGCCTTGATGAGCTTCTCGATCTGTGCGGTGATCGCCGGACGGTACTTCTCGAGTTCCGGTGTCGCGGGCACGAATACCGAGTATCCGAGCGTGACGTACTCCGAGATGTTGAGAAACTTGATCTTGCCCTTGTGAATCCACGCCTCGACGGCGAATTCCCAACCGTCGAGGTGCGATTCCATCAGCACCGGGAACTCGTCGTCGGGGATGGAGTCGACCTCGTCGGGCGTGCGAATGACGCGGTGCCCAAGGCAGCCGGCCTTGTCGAAGGCCTTGAGGTGGATGGGGTCGTTGGGGTCGCCGTCGAGCTTGAGCAGCGTTTGATTGACGCGCCGCAGGAACCGGATGACGTCCTCGCGGTCGTGGGCTTCTTCGAAGATGCCGACACGGATACCGCCGAGCTGCGCGCGTCGCTTCATCAGCGCCTTGTCGCGCAGGAGCATGGCTTGACCGAACAACCGAGGGTTACCGAGCAGCACCGAGTTGATTGCGCCGGCCCACTCCACCGTCTCCTCGTACAGCGGGATCGCGACGTCGACGCCCTTGTCCTGCAGCGTCTCGGCGATCTCGAGTGACCGGTCGTTGAGTCGTTCGAAGTTCCATGGCAGGAACGGGATGTTGTTTTCGGTGCAGTACTGCTCGGCCCACTCCGGAGCGACGACCAGGTACCGACGGTCGAACTTGTCCAAAGCTTCCACCGCTGCCAGGCTCCAGCCCAACAGTGCTACGTAGCCCTTTTCCGGATTCTTCTCCAGGCGTGCGGGCGGCGGCATACAGGTCCTTTCCATCGATTTTTTCAGGTCAGGTCGTCTTACACCGTACATAGGTCGCCGATTCGTCTGCGCGGCGTCGGGTGTGGGCAGGCCCGGCAGTGGTGCAATCGAACAATGCCGAAACACAGCGCCGGCCTGCTGCCGTACCGATTTCGCGACGGGGTGGTGGAGGTGTTGATCGGGCACCCCGGCGGGCCGTTCTGGGCGCGCAAGGACGACGGGGTGTGGTCGGTGATCAAAGGTGAGTACACCGACGAGGATCCCCTGGTCGCGGCGCGGCGAGAGTTCCGGGAGGAAACAGGACTCGAGCTGCCCGACGGCGAAGCCGTGGCCCTGCCCGTGATTCGCCAGCGCGGCGGCAAAGTGGTGACGGTGTTCGCAGTCGAGGCAGATATCGAGGTTGACGGCGCAGTGAGCAATACCTTCGAGATGGAGTGGCCACCGCGGTCTGGGAAGAAGCAATCGTTTCCGGAGCTCGATCGGTTCGAATGGTGCAGCGTGGAGCGTGCGCGCATCAAGCTGTTGGCGGCGCAGGCTGCACTGCTCGACGCGCTGCCGCCGAGTAGCTGACCCTTGACTGAGCGAGCACGAACGTGTCAGTCTTTTCACCACCGACCGATCGATCGCTCGGTCCCGAGAAGTCCAAGGAGCGCTCCTGTGCCGATTGATCTGACCTATTCGCCCGAAGTCGAGGCGCTGATCGAGAAGACGCGGACGTTCGTGCGCACCGAGATTCTCCCGATCGAGGACGAGTTCCACGGCAACGTCGAGGACGCCGGCGGCGACGAGCTGCGCGTTCGGATGCAGCAGGCCGCCAAGGATGCGGGCGTATTCGCCCCGCACGCACCAATCGAATACGGCGGCGCGGGCCTGAACATGTGCGACCGTGCCCCGCTCTTCGAGGAGGGCGGCTACTCGCTGTTCGGTCCGCCGGCGCTCAACATCGGCGCCCCCGACGAGGGCAATGTGCACATGCTCGCCCACATCGCCTCCGATGCGCAGAAGCAGCAGTTTCTCGCCCCGCTCGCCGCGGGCGATGTTCGATCCGCGTTCGCGATGTCCGAGCCCGCTCCGGGTGCCGGGTCCGATCCGTCCGCACTGACCACCGCGGCGGTCAAGGTTGACGGTGGCTGGAAGATCGACGGGCACAAATGGTTCATCACCGGCGCCGACGGTGCAGGCTTCTTCATCATCATGGCCCGCACCTCCGGCAAGCCGGGAATGCGCGGCGGGGCGACGATGTTCCTCGCCCCAGCCGACACCAAGGGGATCAAGGTCGGCCGACACATCGGCACACTCGACAAAGCGATGATCGGTGGACACTGCGAAGTGTTCTTCGACAACGTCTTCGTTCCGGACGAGAACGTGCTCGGAGCCGTCGACGAGGGCTTCGCCTACGCGCAGGTTCGCCTCGGCCCCGCCAGGATGACCCACGTCATGCGGTGGCTCGGGGCTGCGCGGCGCGGGCACGACATCGCCGTCGCACAGGTCGCGCAGCGTGAGGGTTTCGGCTCCAAGCTCGGCGATCTCGGAATGGTCCAGAAGATGGTCGCCGACAACGAGATCGACATCGCGGCAACCCGCGCCCTGCTGATTCAAGCGTGCTTCGCACTCGATCAGGGCTCGCACGCAAGCAATGAGACCTCCATCGCCAAGACCTACGCGGCCGAGGCCGTGTTCCGCATCGTCGATCGCAGCATCCAGATGTGCGGTGGTCTCGGCGTCTCCGACGACCTCCCGCTGGCGCGCCTGTCCCGCGAAGTGCGTCCGTTCCGGGTGTACGACGGTCCCTCCGAGGTGCACCGGTGGGCCATCGCCAAACGTGTTGTCGGCGCAGCGAAGAAGGCGGCACAGTGAAGGATCTACCAGGAATGAACACGCCGGCTCTGGCGCAGTTCTTGAGCGAGAGCGGCATCGAACTCGCCGGAGATCTGCGCGTCGAACTCATCAGCGGCGGTCGTTCCAATCTGACGTTCAAGGCCTACGACGACAAGTCCGCGTGGGTCGTTCGACGGCCCCCGACCAGCGGGCTGACGCCGTCGGCGCACGACATGGCCCGCGAGTGGGCGGTGACGAGTGCACTGCAGTCGACGGCAGTCCCGGTCGCCGAGACTGTCGCCTTCGATGCCGAGGGGACTGTGCTGGGCGCACCGATGACGGTGGTCGGATTCGATCCCGGCCGGGTGATTCGGACCAGAACCGACCTCGAAAGCCTGTCCGACGAGCAGATCACCGCCAACACCGCTGAGCTCATCCTAGTCCTCGCGGCACTGCACGATGTCGACTACGAGGCCGTCGGGCTCGGATCATTCGGCAAGCCCGACGGATTCGTCGGCCGTCAGGTCAAGACCTGGTCGCGGCAATGGGAACGGGTGAAGACGCGTGAGTTGCCAGATGTGGAGAAGTTGCGCGAGAAGCTCGCCGCGAACATCCCGTCGCGGTCCGCGTCCTCGATCGTGCACGGTGATTATCGCGTCGACAACGTGATCCTGAAGGCCGACGATCCCGGTTCGATTGCGGCCGTAGTTGACTGGGAGATGTCCACCCTCGGCGATCCGCTCACGGACGTGGCGCTCATGTGCGTGTACCGCCAACCGATCTTCGACGACGTGTTGGGCGTCAGTGCGGCATGGACGAGCAGTCGCTACCCCTCGGCCGACGATCTGGCCGAGCAGTACAGTCGTCGATCTGGAACTGCGTTGTCGGACTGGAACTTCTACATCGCGTTGGCGAACTTCAAGCTCGGAGTCATCGGCGAGGGCATCACCTACCGCGCCCTCGCCGGGTCCGATACCGGCTCGGGAGCCTCGACCGCTGCCGAGGCCACACACGAGTTCATGGCAGCTGGTCTGCGCGCACTGGACGGCAGGCAATGACGACCTCGAAGTCTGCACTGGTGACCGGCGGCTCCCGCGGCATCGGTCTTGGAATCGCCACCCGCCTATCGGAATTAGGCTATGCGTTGACCGTCACCGCGCGCGATGCGGCGACCCTGGACGCTGTTGCTCCGACGCTGAAAGCCGCCGGAGCACCCGAGGTGGTCACCGTCGCTGCCGATCTTGCGGACCGAGCCGCGGCCGATCGCATCATCGATGCGCACAAGTCGACATACGGGTCGATGGACGCACTGGTGCTCAACGCCGGCGTCGGGACCGCAGGTTCGATCGCCGACTATCCGATGCGCCGCTTCGACAAGACGCTGGACGTCAACTTCCGCGCCCCGTTTGCGCTGCTACAGGGCTCGATGCCGCTGTTGCGCACAGCGGCGGAGAACAATCCGGAGGGCGGGGCCAAGGTAATCGCGCTCGCGTCGATGGCCGGGGTCTATTCCGAGGCCGGACTCGCCGTCTACGGAGCGACGAAGGCTGCGATGCTGTCGCTGATCGACACCCTCAACGCCGAGGAAAGTGGCAACGGAATCTGCGGCACGTCCATCGCTCCCGGCTACGTGGACACCGATATGAGCGACTGGACCAAGGACACGATCCCGGCCGAAACGATGATCCGGGTCGCCGACATCGTTGAGCTCGCGTCGAGCATCCTTGCGCTGTCCTCGCGTGCTGTGGTCCCGCGCATCGTGGTGAATCGGGCGGGAGCCGGGCTGGGAGCGTAGGCCCGGTCGCGTTGGCCCGGTCCCGTTGGCCCGGTCCCGTTGGCCCGGTCCCGTGGCATGAATGGAGCATTCAAGCCGTCTAGCCGTTGTGATGGCCCATTCATGCGGCGTGCGGACGGTCCAGGAGTTCATTCTCGATGCCCGTGTGGGAAGACGGGATGTGCGAAACTTTCCGATGGGTGGCCGTCGGAGCCGCATCGATTTCGGGGGTTGCATGTTCAGCACACGGCGGATCGCGGTGTTCTTCGTCGTTCTCGCATTGAGTTCGGTCGGAATGCCGACAGTGGCCAGCGCGCAACCCGGGGCAGCTCACATCACCTCGCGCGACGACGTGAGCGAGACGTTGGCACAGCTGTCGGTGTATTCGCCCAGCATGGACCGCGCGATCGAGGTGCAGGTACTGACCCCCGTTGTCGGTGCAGGTCCTCGTCCGACCCTGTACATGCTCAGCGGTCTCGGTGAGGAAGACCCGTCGAACAGCATGTGGCTGCGCAAGGGCAGCGCCGCCGGCTTCTTCCGTGACAAGAATGTCAACGTCGTGCTCCCCCTCGCCGGGCCGGGGAGCTTCTATGCAGACTGGCAGCGTGACGACCCGGCGTTGGGGCGCTACCAGTGGGAAACCTTCCTGACCGAAGAACTGCCGCCGCTGATCGACGCCGAATTCGACGGCAACGGACGCGACGGCATCGCGGGACTGTCGATGGGTGCGCAGTCGGCCATGATGCTGGCCTCGCGCAATCCCGATTTCTACTCTGCCGTAGCGGCCTACAGCGGATGCTTCACCTCGGCGGAGCCCGCGGGGCAAGGCAGTATGCGCGCAATCGTGTCCGCTTTCGGGGGCGATGCGAACAACATGTTCGGCGGACCGCTCGACCCCGACTGGGCAGCCCACGACGTGGTGATCAACGCAGAAGGACTTCGCGGCCAAGCCATCTACGTATCCGTCGGCACTGGTTATCCCGGACGGCACGAGTCTTTCCAGACTGCACAGGACTGGGACAGGGTGATCATCGGCGGCGCCATCGAGGCGGGGGCCAACTATTGCACCCACCGACTCGACGAGAGGCTGCGTTCGATGGGTATCCGGGCGACCTTCGACTACGAGAACGCCGGCACCCACTCCTGGCCCTACTGGGTTGACCAATTGCCGAAGAGCTGGCCCACCCTCGCGGGCGGTTTGGGGCTGTAGCTTATCGCCAACGCGAGCGCTGGATTGCACCGAACATCTCGGGCTGGGGACGGGCGGACAACGGCCTATGGGCTAGTCGTCGACTACGAACACGGGCACCATCTCGCTTCCCTGAGTGAGACTGAGCAGCTTAAAATCGCAGTGGCTCAGCCGCACAATCCAGGAATGTCCGAATGGATGGCACGCGGGTTGGTCGCGGCGGCGGATGCGCCTGTGGGATCCGACCGACGTGCCAGGTTCTACCAACTCAGCTGATGCCACGCGCGCCCTTCGAGTTGGCCCTGCTGAGCTGATGCGGAGCACTCAATGCGCACAACTCGAGCATCATTTCGTAACCGCGAACCGTGCATATTGCTCACTTCTGAACCCTTCTATTGCGCCTCCTGGCGATTATTGGTTGTGTTCTAGGTAACAGTGCAACCGTCACGGAGGCCGCCATGAACACCGCCTACTTCACCACCGGCGACGAACTGATTCAGATCGTCGCTCCCGACGGCGCGCGTAGCGAACCGTCCGAGTTCAGCGAGTCCGTCGCCGACATCAGCACCGACAAGCTGTGCGATCTGTACGAGGACCTCGTCGTCGTGCGGCGTATCGACGCCGAGGCCACCGCGCTGCAGCGGCAGGGTGAACTGGGACTGTGGGCGCCGCTGCTCGGGCAGGAGGCAGCTCAGGTCGGATCCGCGCGAGCGCTGCGCAGTGACGATTTCGTCTTCGGCAGCTATCGCGAACACGGCGTCGCGTACTGCCGCGGCGTGGATCCGACGCAGATGCTTCGGTTCTGGCGCGGATCGACGCAATCCGGCTGGGACCCGTACCGATACAACATGACGACACCGGCGATCATCGTCGGCTCCCAGGCCCTGCACGCCACCGGGTACGGCCTCGGGATGAAGTTCGACGGCGTGGAAGGTGCGGTCATCACCTACTTCGGTGATGGCGCGACCAGCCAGGGCGATATCTCCGAAGCATTCGGCTTCGCAGCGAGTTTCGAAGCCCCTGTGGTGTTCTTCTGCCAGAACAATCAGTGGGCCATCTCCGAACCGGTCGCGCTGCAGACGCATACGTCCATCGCCGAGCGCGGGCGCGGATTCGGCGTCCCGGCGCTGCGGGTGGACGGCAATGATGTGCTCGCGGTGCTGGCGGCGACCAGAACCGCCCTGATGCGAGCGCGGGAAGGTAGCGGACCGACGCTGATCGAGGCGGTCACCTACCGAATGGGCCCACACACCACCTCGGACGATCCGACGCGGTACCGGCCCGCCGGACTCGACGACGAGTGGCGAGCCAAAGACCCCATCGACCGCATCGAGCGACTGCTCGAACGCGAGGGCGTCATGGACGAGACCCTGCGGGGCCGCGTGGCCGAGCGCGCCGATGACACTGCTGCCGACCTGCGTCGCGGCTGCCTCGGCACCGTGGAACCGGCCCCGATGTCGCTGTTCGACAACGTCTACGCGGACCCGCATCCGCTGATCGACGAGGAGCGCGAGGCGTACGCCGCGTATCGCGCCGGATTCGAAGGAGTTCAGTCATGACCGCGACGCTTGCTGCACCCGCTGCCCTTCCTATGGGGAAGGCGCTCAATGCCGCGTTGCGCCGCGCGATGGAGGACGACGCGAAGGTCGTACTTCTCGGCGAGGACATCGGCAAGCTCGGCGGGGTCTTTCGCATCACCGACGGGTTGCAGAAGGACTTCGGCCCGAACCGAGTCATCGACACTCCGCTGGCCGAGTCCGGAATCGTCGGTACGGCAGTCGGACTCGCGATGCGCGGCTACCGGCCCGTGGTAGAGATCCAGTTCGACGGCTTCATCTACCCGGCGTTCGACCAGATCGTCTCGCAGGTGGCCAAGCTGCACTATCGTACGGGCGGCAACGTGAAGATGCCCATCACCATCCGCGTGCCCTACGGCGGCGGAATCGGTGCCGTCGAACATCATTCGGAATCACCCGAGGGATACTTCGCTCAGACGGCCGGTTTGCGCGTGGTCAGCTGCAGCAATGCCGCCGACGCCAACATGATGTTGCGTCAGGCAATCGCCTCGGACGACCCGGTGCTGTTCTTCGAGCCGAAGCGCCGCTACTGGCAGAAGGGCGATGTCGACGTCACCGCCTCGATCGAGGACGCCTACCCGCTGCATCGCGCGCGCGTTCTCCGCGAGGGAGTCGACGCGACCGTCCTCGCCTACGGGCCCTTGGTGGCGACGGCGCTGCAGGCCGCGGATATCGCAGCGGGGGAGGGGCGCTCGCTCGAGGTGATCGATCTGCGCTCGCTCTCACCGCTGGACATGGACACCATCGCAGCGTCGGTGCGCAAGACGGGCCGGCTCGTCATCACCCACGAGGCCGCCACCTTCATGGGCATCGGTGCGGAAATTGCTGCACGCGTGCAGGATCAGTGCTTCTACAGCTTGGAGGCACCGGTTCAGCGGGTCGGTGGGTTCACCGTTCCCTATCCGCCCGCCAAACTCGAGGAGTACTTCCTCCCCGACGCCGACCGGATTCTCGACGCAGTCGACCGCACCCTGATTGGACCTGCCTGACATGACACAGAGCTTCCGGCTGCCCGATCTCGGTGAGGGACTCACCGAGGCCGAACTGGTCACGTGGCTCGTCGAGGTCGGCGATACCGTCGAACTCAACCAGGTGATCGCCGAGGTCGAAACAGCCAAGGCCTCCGTCGAACTGCCCTCGCCCTACGCCGGGACAGTCACCGCGCTGCGCGCCGAAGCGGGCACCACCGTCGAGGTCGGAACGCCCATCATCGATATCTCCGACGGCGACGGCAGCGGTCCGGTTGCCGAGGAACCTGCACAGGACGAGGAGCGGATACCTGTCCTCGTCGGCTACGGCGTCGCCGGGGAGGGGCGTAGCCGGCGCGGGGACAGGAAGGTATCCGAGCCGGAGCACACCCCTGTCGAGAGTTCGAAACCACTGGCCTCCCCGCCGGTGCGGTATATCGCACGGCAGGAAGGCATCGATCTGGCCGATGTGCCGGCCACGGGGCCCCGCGGCGAGGTGACCCGCGAGGACATCGCGGCGTACCTGTCCGATCGCCATGAACCCGTCCTGGTCGAAACCGCTCGAAACGAAACCCGCACACCGATCAAGGGCGTCCGGAAGCACACAGCCGCGGCGGTGGTGTCGAGTGCGTTCACAGCCCCGCACGTCACCGAGTTCATCACCGTCGACGTGACGCCGACCGTCGAACTGCTCGACAAGCTGCGCGGCACGAAGCACTTCCGCGATATCAAGCTGACGCCGTTGGCGCTCGTCGCGAAGGCCCTCGTTGTTGCGCTGCGGTCCAATCCGAGCCTGAACTCGGAATGGGACGAGGAGAATCAAGAGATCGTGACCAAGGGGTACGTCAATCTCGGTATCGCTGCCGCGACGCCGCGGGGCCTGATGGTGCCCAATATCAAGGATGCGCACACGCTCGGTCTGCGGGATCTCGCGCGGGCTCTCGGCGAACTGACCGAGACGGCCAAGGAAGGAAAGACCGGACAGGCCGATCTCGTCGACGGAACCATCACCATCACCAATGTCGGTGTCTTCGGGGTGGATTCGGGGACTCCGATTCTCAACCCGGGGGAGGCGGCGATCCTGTGCTTCGGCGCGATCCGTCGTCAACCGTGGGAGTTCGAGGGTGAGATTGCGCTGCGATCGCTGACGACGCTGAGTCTGTCGTTCGATCATCGCCTCGTCGACGGTGAACAGGGTTCGCGCTTCCTCGCAGATATCGCCTCGGTCCTTTCGGATCCGCTCAATCTGATTGCGCTGGCATGAGCGCGATACCCGACGTCGTCATCCTGGGAGGCGGATCGGGTGGCTACGCGTGCGCCTTCCGTGCGTCGCAACTCGGCATGTCGGTGACGCTGATCGAGAAGGACAAGGTCGGCGGCACCTGTCTGCATCGCGGTTGCATCCCGACGAAGGCACTGCTGCATTGCGCCGAGGTCGCCGACACCGCGCGCGACAGCGAGGAGGTGGGGGTGCGAAGCAGCTTCGACGGTATCGACATGGCCGGCGTGCACTCCTACAAGGATGGCGTCGTCACCAAGTTGTACAAGGGTCTGCAAGGGCTCGTTGCCGCGCACAAGATCGAATTGATCAGCGGCACCGGTACGTACGTCGGCGAGAGGACCGTGGAGGTGGATGGACGCCGCATCACCGGCAAATCCGTGGTGCTCGCAACCGGGTCCCATGCGAAGGTACTGCCGGGGATCGAGCTGGGCCCGCGCGTGTTCACCAGCGACCGGGCGTTGACGCTCGACACTGTGCCCACGCGGGCGATCGTGCTCGGTGGCGGTGTGATCGGCGTCGAATTCGCCAGTGTGTGGGCCTCGTTCGGCGTCGACGTGACGATCGTCGAGGCACTGCCGAGGCTCGTGGCCGGCGAGGACGAATGGTCCTCGAAGCAGCTGACCCGTGCTTTCCGCAAGCGCGGTATCACCGCCAAGACATCGTCACCGTTCACCGGTGTGAAGGAAGCACGCGATGGGGTGAGCGTGACGCTCGCATCCGGTGAGACGCTCGACGCGGATGTGCTGCTCGTGGCGGTGGGCCGAGGTCCCAATGTCGAGAACCTCGGAGGCGTTGTCCTGGATGAAGGTTTCGTCGAGGTCGATTCGGTACTGCAGACCAGCGAGCCCGGCGTGTACGCCGTCGGCGACATCGTGTGCGGACCCCAACTGGCGCACAGAGGATTTCAGCAGGGCATTTTCGTCGCCGAGCAGATTGCGGGGCTGGCCCCGAAATCGGTACCCGATTCCGCAGTCCCCCGCGTGACGTACACCAATCCGGAAGTAGCATCCGTCGGTCTCACCGAGGCGCAGGCCGTCGAGCAGTACGGCGATGTGGACACCACCGTCTACGACCTGGCGGGCAACGGCAAGAGCCAGATCCTCGGGACATCCGGTGGTGTGAAGCTGGTACGTGCGGGCGGCGCTGTTGTCGGCATCCACATGGTGGGGGCCCGTGTGGGTGAACTTATCGGCGAGGCCCAACTGGTGGTGAACTGGGGCGCGTACCCGGAGGAGGTCGCGCATCTGATCCACGCTCACCCCACCCAGTCCGAGGCATTCGGTGAAGCCCACCTCGCGCTCGCGGGCAAGCCGCTGCACTCGCACTAGATGCGCCGATCACCGATCCGACGCGGCCGAAAGGGAGCATTCCTGCACTGCTCCCGGTCGAGTTCGTAGACTGGCGGACATGACCTCACCGACGAACAAGGCTGCGCTGCCGCTGAGTCTCGTCGAGATGGCCACTCGCCAGGTCCGCTCCGAGGTGCTCAGCGGTGCGCTCGAGCCGGGGTCTCGCGTAGTGGAGGAAACGCTGTGCGCCCGGCTCGGTATCAGCAGGGCGCCGGTGCGGGAGGCGTTGAGGCTGCTCGCGCAGCAGGGCCTGGTCGAGCATCTGCCGCGTCGAGGGTTCCGGGTGACAGTGTGGTCCTCGGCCGACATTCTGCAGTTGTTCGAGCTCCGGCAGGTCCTCGAACAGCATGCGATCAGGCGCGCTCTTCCGCTGGATACGACACACGGGGATCCGTTCAGCGGTGCCCGTTCGGCCCTCGACGACATGCGCGAGGCCGATGCACGCGGCGAGTCGCTCGAGAAGGACGACGCCCATCGGCGATTCCACGAGGCCATCGTCGGGCTGGCAGGCAGCCACCAACTGGACCTTGCATACGCGCCGATCCTGCTCAAACTGCAGTTGCCGATGGCCCGCAACCTGCGAGAAGAGGCGCGTATCGCGAAGCCGGTCGACGGTATCCGTCGTCACGCCGTCCTGCTCGAGGCGGTGGAGTCCAATGACGCGGCCACGGCGTCGGCAGCGCTGAAGGAGCACGGCGAGCTCACGTACCTCCACCTCGAGAGTATTTGCTAACAGACTAGAAACACGCCGTCCACCTGCAGTAACGTGAAACTGTCGACAATCGACGGTATGAATGGTCCAGTAGCAGGCCCGAGTGTCACCGAGCTCCTCACCTCGTATCGAACAGGGTCGAGCTCCCCGACGAACACCGTCGACAAGCTCGCTGATGCCCTCGAACTACGCGGTGACGACGGCACCTGGATAACCGTGCTCGGGCGAGACGAACTCCGCCGCGCCGCCGCCGAACTCGAATCGCGCGAAGGAGCCTCGGAGCTGCCGCTCTACGGCATCCCGTTCGGCGTCAAGGACAGCATCGACGTGGCCGGCTTCCCGACCACGCTCGCCTGCCCCGAATACGGATACATCGCCGACTCGACCGCGCCTTGCGTACAGGCTCTGATCGACGCCGGTGCGCTGTTCGTCGGCAAGACGAGCCTCGACCAGTTCGCGACCGGTCTCAACGGGACCCGCACGCCGCACACGATTCCGCGCAGCGTGTACGGCAACGACATGATCTCCGGCGGATCGAGTTCCGGATCCGCCTTGGCAGTGGCGTTGGGACAGGTCCCGTTCTGCGTGGCCACCGATACCGCCGGATCCGGTCGAGTGCCTGCTGCACTCAACGGGATCATCGGGTGGAAGCCCTCGCGCGGGCTCATCAGCACCGTCGGCCTTGTGCCCGCGTGCAAGTCCCTCGACTGCATCACCCTGATGGCAACCTGCGTGGCAGACCTCGACCTGATCTTCGACATCATCAGCGGCATCGATCCACGTGACGGTTGGTCCCGAGGAAGGGGGCCGAAATACGACGGCCGCGACATCCGTATCGGGCTGCCCGACGAGAGTGAGCTCGACTTCTTCGGCGACGACGTCATGGCGGATGCGCATCTCGCCGTCCGCACTTCGCTTGCCGATCGGGGCTTCACCACCACGGCAGTGACACTCACACCATTTCTCGACGCCGGATCGCTGCTCTACCAGGGCCCGTGGGTCGCGGAGCGACTCGTCGAGTTCGACGAGTTCCTCACCGAGCACCCGGACTCCATCGTCCCCGTGGTTCGCGAGATCCTGCTCGGGGGCCGTAAGTACACAGCCATCGATGCGTTCCGCGCACTACAGCGGCTGCAGCGATTGCGCAGTGAGGTTTCAGGGTTGTGGAACTCGATGGACGTGATGATCGTCCCCACTATCGGAACCACCTTCACGGTGCCCGAGGTTCTTCAGGACCCAATCGGGTGCAACACCAAGCTGGGGCACTACACCCACTTCGGAAATCTGTTGGACCTCAACGCCGTTGCGGTCCCCGCCGGAGTTACGGCCGACGGACGCCCCTTCAGTCTGATGGTGATCGGACCTGCACTGACAGACGACACCGTCCTTGCGGTCGCAGCTCGATTGCTGGGAGAACCGCGTGCCGCATCTGACGGGTACACCGTCGATATCGTGGTCGCCGGCCATCACTTGGCCGGCGAACGCGCCAACGGTCAACTCACCGAGCTGGGCGGATCTCTGGTGAAGGTCACCTCCACTGCGCCGAGCTATCGACTGCTGCGCATCGGAGCGCAGGATCCGACGCCTGGACTGCTTCGCGTCCCCGACGGTGGACGCGCAATAGACGTGGAGCGGTGGCGCCTGCCCGCCGCCGCTCTGGCTGTACTCGCGGGCAGAACGCCGGCTGTGCTCGCTCTGGGACGGGTGCATCTGGCCGACGGATCGACGGCCCTCGGTTATGTCTGCGACGCGGCAGTGCAGACCGGGGCATCGTCATCTTCCGTCGAGGACATCAGCGAGTTCGGCGGCTGGCGCGCGTACTCCCAGTCGATCAATACACCGACAGCACAGGAGGTCTCATGAACGAATCGTATGTATCGGATGCCTCGCCCACCCCGTTCACCATCCCCGCCGGGAAGACGGCGCTACTCGTCATCGACATGCAGCGCGACTTCCTGCTGCCGGGTGGATTCGGGGAAAGCCTCGGAAACGATGTCGACATGCTCCGCAACGTCATCGAGCCACTTGCGGCGCTCATTGCTGCAGCACGTGAGCACGGGGTACCGGTGATCCACACCAGGGAAGGGCATCTGCCCGACCTTTCGGACTGTCCACCCGCCAAACTCAACCGAGGTAAGCCCTCGCAGCGCATCGGAGATCCAGGTGCGTTCGGGCGCATCCTTGTTCGAGGAGAGTACGGACACGACATCGTCGACGAACTAGCGCCGATCGACGGTGAGACTGTCATCGACAAGCCAGGAAAGGGTGCCTTCTACGCCACGGATCTCGTCGAGGTTCTCGAGATGGCCGGCATTACGACGCTCCTCGTCACTGGCGTCACCACCGAGGTGTGTGTGCACACCACTGTCCGCGAAGCCAATGACCGGGGATACGAGTGCCTCGTCGTATCCGATTGTGTGGGTTCCTATTTCCCCGAGTTCCAGCGCGTCGGCCTCGACATGATCGCAGCGCAGGGCGGGATCTTCGGCTGGACATCGCCGTCCGACGAGGTCATTGCTGCAATCGGTGAGCTCGCTCCATCACCTGCACTCCACACGAACAGGATTTGACATGAGCACCGAAGTTAAAGATTCGACCGCGCCGAGCTCCTTTGTCCTACCGTGGTGGACGAGAGGCGATACCAACGCCTTCTTCGGCCTCGGCTTCAATATCCTCGTCAACGTTCTGACCCTGACGACGCTCAGTATTGCCGTGGTCGGTATTTCCTCCAACGATGTGCTGGGAACGGTGTTGCCGGCGCTCGGCGTTGCCCTGATTCTGGGCAATCTCTACTACATGATTCTCGCGCGACGACTGGCCAAGCGAGAGAGACGAACCGACGTCACTGCAC
The DNA here is from genome assembly GCF_020889545.1 of Rhodococcus sp. I2R. NCBI lineage: Bacteria > Bacillati > Actinomycetota > Actinomycetes > Mycobacteriales > Nocardiaceae > Rhodococcus > Rhodococcus sp. I2R. Next base: position 3,167 of record NZ_JAHUTG010000021.1, on the reverse strand, counting down.
TGCCCTACGGCCCGAGTGTGCCGCACATGTTCATCGTCGTGTTCGTGGTGATGCTGCCGGTGTACCTCGCTACCGGAGATGCTGTGCAGGCCTGGGCTGCAGGCTTGGCTTGGGCGTTCATGATCGGCATCATCGTGATGATCGGTGCGTTCGTCGGCCCGTACATTCGCAGGATCACCCCGCGGGCCGCGATGCTCGGCACCCTCGCCGGAATCTCGATCACCTTCATCGCGATGCGCCCTGCTGCGCAGATGTGGGAGGTGGCGTGGATCGGATTGCCGGTCCTGGCAATCATTCTCATCGGCTTCTTCACCGATGTGAAGCTGCCCGGCAACATTCCAGTAGGTCTCGCGGCACTCCTGGTAGGCACGGCGATCGGATGGATCGGCGGGTACATGTCGGTACCCGACGTCACCGAGGCGGCGAGCAACATCGCACTTGGCTTGCCGGACCTGCGCCTGGATCTGCTGCTCGACGGGCTCGGCAATCTGGCGCCACTGCTGGCGACCGCGATTCCTCTCGGCGTCTACAACTTCACCGAGGCGATGAGCAATGTGGAAAGTGCCTCTGCCGCAGGGGACAACTACAACCTCCGCAGTGTGCTGCTCGCCGACGGAATGGGTGCGGTCATCGGTTCGGCATTCGGATCGCCGTTCCCGCCTGCGGTGTACATCGGCCATCCAGGATGGAAGGACGCCGGTGGCCGTACGGGGTACTCGCTGGCAGCGGGTGTCGCGATCGGGCTCATGTGTTTCCTGGGTCTCTTCGGTCTACTCGCCACCCTCCTGCCGATCCCTGCGATCGTGCCGATCCTGCTGTACATCGGATTGCTGATCGGTGCGCAGGCATTCCAAGCGGTTCCGCGACTGCATGCGATCGCCGTCGTGGTCGCGCTGCTGCCGAACCTCGCGGAATGGGCCGTCGGACTGATCGACAACGCGCTCAGTGCGGCAGGAACTTCGGCGTCGGAAGTGGGGAGTGAGGCCCTCGGCCAGGCAGGCGTCGTCTACGACGGGTTGAAGACGTTGGGCGCCGGAGCGGTGCTCGCGGGGTTGGTCCTCGGAACGATCGTCACCTTCATACTGGACAAACGTTTCCTCGCTGCAGCGGCGGCCGCAGGTGTCGGGGCGGTGCTCTGCTGGATCGGCCTCATCCATTCCCACGAGGTCGGGTGGGCGGCGAATCCGCAGGTCGCGCTCGGGTATCTGTTCTTCGGCCTGGTGTGCTTGGCGTACTCGCAGCTGCCGTCGGCCAGGACCCGGCCCGAGGTCGTCGAGGACGACGAGCCGGCGATAGTCGAGTAGGAGTGATCGGGGGGTCAGAATGGTGGGTCCTCCTCGACGGGGTGACGCGCTTGCTGGCCCGTCGCCATCGCGGGTCGGGGTGAGCCCGTGCCGCACGTCGTCCGCCGCTTGCGTGGTACGTGCGGCACGGGTGACTCTTCGGAGTGATCCGTTCTGCCAGCCAGGTTTCCGGGCAACGTGACTGCGGTGGTGCCCGAACTCGACACCCAGTAGTCGACACCGCCGGCAAGCATGGTGGGTATCCACACGCCCATGGTCTTGAGCATGTGGTGATAGCGGCACAGGCAGTGCAGGTTGGTCAGAATCGTCCAGCCGCCGTGCCCGGGATCGTATTGACGGAATGGGACGACGTGGTCGATCTCGCAATTGGCGGAGGGGACATCGCAACCGGGGTGGCGGCAGGTGCGATCCCGGTGCCGGACGCAGTCGGCGAGGGCGCTGCTTGGACGGTAGGTGAGGGCGCCCCCGGGTGGTTCGGCGTATCCACCGTGTCCGTCGGGGTACAGCGCGGTTCCGAGGGCGGGGTTCGCGGCGATGGCTGCCTCCAATGCCGTGATCAAGGTGTTCGCGCCGCGGTACTCGCCCGTGGCTTGGATGCCCGGCGGAATCGGCCCCGCGGCGGGGGACTTCGGTAGATTCAATCCTGCTCTGCGACGACCCCGCCCGAGCGGATGGAAGATCTGATGCGAAGCGCGCTTCGGGGAGTCGCCGACACTGTTCTCCTCGCCGGCTGCACCGTTGATCCCGATTTGTTCGGCTAGGTCCGCAGCCTCGGTGACGATGAGTTGCCAGGTCGCGTTCTCCGACAGCTGGCGGGCGTAGTCGGCGTCAATGAGGCCGTGCCCGGCGAGGTGCGCGGGTAGATCAGCCAATCCGACCAGCGTATTCAGGTCGATGGTGATGTGGGTGAGTGGTCGGCGATGATCGGGTAGGTCGCGTCGCGCGGTGCAAGGGTGGTCCTCATCGACCTCGCAGGTGCACGCCAGATAGTCATCGCGACGAAGGAGTGCGATGTAGGCGGCGGCGAGGCGTTGACCGCGGGTGCGAGGGTCACGCGGGCACAGGGTGGCGGCCATCTCGTTGATCAGTTGCCAGCATGCCGCGGCGTCGCCGGCTTCGAGGTCCGCTTCGATGGTCGAGAGGATGTCTTTGTCGCGGTAGCGCACCCGGGTCAGGACCGTGGTGATGTCCTTGCGGAGTGCAGCCGCCTCCTGCGGTGCGATGCGGTGCATGATGTCGGCGATCTCGGTGGCAAGGGGACCGGGCGAGAGCCTTCGGGCGGCGTGCAGTATCTCCGACTGAGCCGCCTCGACGGCACCGAGCGTGTACGAGCTGGTAGTGCGGTAGATGGCGCGAACACGGGCCAGGTCGAACTCGCCGGCGTCGAATGCCGCTCTGACAGCAGGCAGACGCAGCCGAAGGTCCATCCCGATCTCGGCGAGGGTGTCAGCCACGGCCTTCGAACAGCCCAGAACTTTCGCGGTCTCGGATGCCGCGTAGTGGCCGGCATCGGTGACGTGGTCGCCCACCAGGACGTTCTGGTGGATGCAGTAGTCCCAAATATTCGCGGCAAGTGCGACTTTGCGCGCGCAGGCTTGGTTTTCGAGGATGGCGATGTCGGCCAACTCCTGCAGCCAGCCGGCATCGACGACCGGCGTCTTGAACGGGCCCAGCTGGTACGCGAATATGCTGCGACTCCTCGACATGAATGCGCCCCCCGGCTTTCGTTCGACCATCATATTAGAACGTATGTGGCGCTCCTGAGGTTTGTGTGGGCGCCATTTCTGCTGTTCAGGGCGGGTTGTGTTGTTGGACGCAGTGTTCGGCGAGTTGCCGGTGAGATGAGGGACGCGCACGTGTTGG
>NZ_JAHUTG010000020.1:0-93826 GCF_020889545.1 Rhodococcus sp. I2R | reverse complement strand
GTTACGGCGGCCATAGCGGAGGGGAAACGCCCGGTCCCATTCCGAACCCGGAAGCTAAGCCCTCCAGCGCCGATGGTACTGCACTCGACAGGGTGTGGGAGAGTAGGACACCGCCGAACACAAACCCCAGAAATACCCCCTCGACCACCAGGTCGAGGGGGTATTTCTGCATTCCCACACCATCCCGGTCGCACCTCACCGCTCGAAAAAATCGCTGGCGTCATGGCCGGTCGATACCGCATGATCGTTCCCGTAGCGGTACGGAGAATTCGAAGCGAATGGGGTGATGGCGTGGTCGACCTTTCCGATTCCGCTGTTGCGCTGGTGTTTTCGCGGACAGCGGTTCTCATCGATTCACGATAGCGACGTCCATCCCGCTGTCGTTCTGTTATCGCGGCAGGCGTGCATCGTGCTGCCGTTTCGCCGAGCAAGTCTCGGAAATTCAGGGAGCTTCGATGTATCTTCACGAACTTGTCCTACGCCAACACGACGCGAGAGTATCGGCGTCGCTCGAGCGGTATGCGCGGCGCACCTCGACACCGAAGCGGCCCACCGATCGGTCGGCCCTGCTCGCTTGGCTACAGCGGGCACTTCACCGAAATCGGTGAAGTGCTGCGCGCGGTTTCAAAGGCGATGGTAGAGCACTAGGCTGAGGGGTGATATCCGAGTCGTGCGCGCAGCTACCCGTCGTAGGCACCTCTCTTCATCTGTACGGGTAGTCGAATTCGAGGTGGCGCGTATGGAAGACGTATCGGAGCAGGGCATCAGAGCATTTGTAACGGCAGTCGTGATGCACGGGGGCCGGGCGGAGCGTCTGGCGACGTCTCGCCGCAACCCGGTACGGGTGTGGGCCGTCGACGGAACTAGTTGTGTGGTCCGGGTGCGAACCAAGGCAACGGGAGATTGGAAGGCCCGACGCCAGGACGAGTCGCTGGAAACCGACGATACGGATTCCTCGTTTTGGGTCTTCGTCGATCTCGCGCAGAGCGAGCCGGCGTTCTTCATCGTCTCTTCGGAGGAGATGGCGACCGATATCAGGGGTGAAGTCGACCTGTGGGTGCAGGATTCGCCGCTCCGGACGCGCACTGGTCATCATGCGATAGCGGTCGGCCGGGTGCAGCACGCGCGCGACAAATGGGCGCTGCTCGGGCTCAACCCCACGGTCGATCCGGCGTTGGCCGAAGCTGCTCGCACCGCATCGGAACAAAGTGTGCGCACTGCCGTTCGTCGTACTGGTAAGAAGAAGGCCGTTGCGGAAGAGGAGTTCGTCGATCCACGTGTGCGCGTTGTCGCCGATTTCGATGGGTATCGCTTGTGTGCTCGGTTCGATCCGGCTACCGGCCGGTTGGAGATCATGCAGGGCCCGATGCAGGGACGACGGTTCGAGGACCCCACGGAAGCGGCGAGTGCCGTGGCCACGCACATAAGTGGCGATGTCGAAGTCAGGGATGGATGGACGTTTTGGGAGCTCGAGACTCCGGAGCGTTTGCCGCTCGGCTCCCTTCGATAGCGCACCAATACCGCGTTTGTTTCACTGTGACTGGTCATAGGGATAGATAAAACAGCGGATGCGACTGGTTTCGGTCACTATTGTCGACGGAGATCCTGTTAAGCACGAACCGTCGACACCCCTCGATCTGCTGTGAATGTTGGCGATGGTTCGGCCCGATGAAATCGATGGCGACGGCGAGCGGCGTTGTCGACCAGGGAGAGGCCAGTTCCGTGGAACATTCCTTCCGTTCACCGTCGTTGCACGCATCGCGATTCGTCATCCTTGTCGCGCAGTTCGTGGATCGTCGTATCTCCGCCGACCACTTCTCTGGTCAGTTCAGAACCCTGGAACGGTCGGACTCGGGCTACCTCGATCGGGACGTCGCCTCGGTCGTGCGGAAGCTATCGGTCGACGTCGGCGCATACCGTGGTGATGTCGATCTGCGGGGCGTCGACTATATCGATAGCGAGCAGTTGTGGCACGCGGCGAGCGCAGCGTTCCGTGACCTGCTGACACTGCAATCCGAGCTGCTCGGCCGCGAAGCAGGCTGATCGTCTGTCGTCATCGGGATGCGGTTTCCTCCCGGTGCTTGACCAGGTCTTCGAGCCGGAACCGACGATGCGAGCCGCGCATCTCGATGGGCAAGCGACCGGAGTCGGCGGGTTTTCGAACGTACGTGTCGGAGACGCCGAGAACCTCGGCGGCTTGCGATGTCGTCAACAGGTCGCCGACCGCGGCGATGGTCACCGACGTGCCCGTCGCCAGTTGGCGCAGCAGCTCCATCACTGCGTGTCGTGCGGACGAATCCACGTCGAGTGGAACGCCGTCGAGAGCCACTTCGGGTGCTCGTCCGTCCAGCTCCTCGATCATGGCCGTCACTCGTCTGGCATCGTGGTGCGAGAGCGCAGCTGCGATGTAGCGGTGATCCATGTGGACGACCCTACTGTCCGCCGACACCCTCGACCCGTCGTCAGCTCAGCAGCACACCCATCAGTTCGGCTTCGACTGCCGCGAATGCAGGCGTGGTGACAATCTCGAGGTTGCGAGGACGCGGCAGCGGCACGTCGATCTGGCATCGAATGCGAGCGGGCTTGTTCGAAAGCACGATCACCCGGTCGGACAGGTACACCGCCTCCCTGATGTCGTGCGTGATCATCAGCACGGTCCAGCCGTACTCCAGCCACATGGACTGAAGCCAGGTCTGCATCCCTGTTCGTGTCAGTGAATCCAGTGCGCCGAACGGTTCGTCGAGCAGCAGTAGGTCGTGTCCCTGCACCACCGTGCGGAGCATGGCTGCTCGCTGCCGCATGCCGCCGGACAGCTGCGCCGGTCTGGCCTCCTCGTAGCCGTCGAGACCGAACACCGGAAAGAGTTCCTGCGCCTTCGCCCGCGCCTCCCGCTTGGGAACCCCCTGAACCTCGAGACCGAGGGCCGTGTTCTCGAGTACCGTTCGCCAGGGAAAGAGCAGATCCTTCTGCGGCATGTAAGCGCTTCTCGGAGCCTGGACAGCCCCGGAATCGGGTGTATCCAACCCGGCGAGCATGTTGAATATCGTGCTCTTCCCCGACCCACTCGGGCCGATGATCGACACGAACTGGCCTGGGTCGACGTCGAAGGTCACGTCGCCGAGCACGGCCCGTCCGTCGTAAGCCTTGGCCAATCGGGTCACGTTCACACTGCTCATCGCTGGAGCACCTGTCCGGGTTGGGCTCCAGGAGACGCCGGTCCGGAAGACCCGGTTTCCATTGCCCACGGCGCGATCATGCGCTCCGCGACATAGGTGAGGAGGAACAGTGACACGCTGATCAGCGCGGTGACGAGCACCGCCGCCAACACCAGGTCGGTACGGAAAGAGTTCTTTTGCTGGCTCATGTAGATCCCGAGGCCGGCGCTCGCCCCGGCGTACTCAGCGAAGATGGCCCCGACCACGGCATACGTGATGCCGATGCGGAGCGAGGTGAAGAACCGCGGCATCGCCGAGGGCAGCCGCACGTAACGGAACTGCTGCCACCGGCTCGCGCCCATGCTGTCCAGCAACGATCGGGCATCACGGTCCGCGGCGGCAAAACCCTCGATGAGGCCGATTGCCATCGGAAAGAACGTGGCCAGCGCGATGACGAGGATCTTCGGCATCAGCCCGAAACCGAACCAGATGATGAGCAGCGGCGCGATCGCGATGATGGGCAGTGTCTGCGATACCACGAACAACGGCACCAGTGCACGGCTCAGCCACGGCGAGAAGTCCACCGCGACGGCCAGAATCCACGCCACGGCCAACGAGACGGCGAACCCGATGATCGTGACCTGAAGCGTTGCCGATGCGTTCTCGGCGATGGCCTCGCGGTGCGCCCACCCTTGTTCGAGGACGCGTGCGGGCGACGGCAAGACCTGCGGACGCACATCACCGACGGTGACGTAGATCTGCCATGCGGCCACCAACACGAAAACGAGGATTGTCGACGGCAACGCCCAGCGGATTCCAGCTCGAACTCGCGAGCGCCGCGACGGCGCGGTTGCGGCGACGACGAGGTCAGTAGGGTCGGCCGCGACCCTACTGGGTGCTGAGGTACTCATCGGTGAAGTAGGTTGACCAGTCGGGCTCCGAGGTGAGCGTGTTGCCGCCTTCGTCGACGAGGACGCCGTTGTCGTACAGGAACTTCGAGTAACTGCTCCACTTCTCGATGTTCTGAGCACCGACGGCTCCCGTGTCGTCCTTCATGTAGTTGTCGGCGAGCATCTGCTGACTTTCGAACACCAGCCGTTCGTCGCTGAACACACCAGGGTTGGCGTCGATGACGTCCTGCGCCGCACGGTCCGGATCATCGGCGGCGACTTGGTAGCCGCGCTGCAGTGCCTGGACGAAACGGGTTGCGTCCTCGGGGTTGTCCGCGAGCCAGTTCTCGTTGCCGCTGATGGTGATGGCGTACGCGTCGGGGAAGCCGTAGTCGGTGTAGGCGAAGTACGTCATCGGTGTACCACTGTGCTCGGCTTCGATGCCCTCCCATGCCAGATAGGACACCGTGAAATCGGCGGTGCCGGAATACACCGCCTCGTAGGCAGAGGTTCCGAGCACGACGGTCTCGTATTCTCCTGTTCCGCCGTCGTTCTGAATGACCTGACGCAGTCCGGCCTGTTCGCCGACGTCTCCGAATCCGGCGTACACCTTGCCGTCGAGATCCTTCGGGCTCGAGATGTCGGAGCGGTCGGCTCTGACTCCGATGCCCGTTGCCCAGGTCTGCAGAGGTGCCAGCACCGAGACGATTTGTGCCCCGGCAGATTTGGCGAAGGTAGTCGAGCTTTGGGTGCTGATGCCGAACTCGGCGTTACCGGAATCGACGAGCGTATCCGGTGAGGTGTTGTTGTAGGGGAGAATTTCGACGTCGAGGCCGGCGTCGGCGAAATACCCTTCCTCGAGGGCGACGAACAATCCGGTGTGGTTCGTGTTCGGTGTCCAGTCGAGAGCAAATCGAATGGTGTTCGACTCGTTCGACTGCGAGCAGGCGGTGAGGGCGGCGACCGATACGGCGACGACCGCCATCGACAGTAGCTTCTTCACAGCAGGACCTCGCTCTCGTCCCGGAGCCAGGGCGTTGGATGTAATGCGCTGTCCCAGAACATCAATTCGTATCGCGTCGCAACCGAGAAGGCGTCGACCATCGCTTCGCGTTGCGCTTCGGTGGCCGAGGCGGCGGCGTCGTCGACGAGAATGCGCGCGCCGTCGACGATTGTGCGGAACTCGTCGGAGTCGTAGGTGGTCACCCAGCGGGCGTATGGGTGCTCCGGATCGTTCCGGAGTACGTCCTCGGCGGCGGGCGCGAGCCGTGCGGCCACATCGGCGTAAACCCAGAAACACGGGAGAATCGCCGCTGCAGCAACGGGATAGGGCTCCGTTGCTGCAGCGGCGATCAAGTAGGAGACATAGCCGAGGCAGGCGGGTGAGTGATACGAGTGTCCGTCGGCGGCCGGGAGAGCGTCACCGGAAAGAAGCGACTCGTGCAGCGACGCTTCCTCGACCGCGCTCGCAGCGGATGTGGCCCAGAAGGCTGCGGTCTTGGCATCGGGTGCTCGGGAGGCGAGGATGGACAACGCTTTCGCGTATCCGGCCAGGTAGAGCTTGTCCTGCTCGATGTAGGTGCGGAAGACCTCCAACGGCAGGGTGCCGTCACCGAGCATCGTCAGAAATTCGAGCCGATCGATCGCGGCGCGCAGTGACTGCGTCGATTCCCAGAATCGATCCGTATAGCGGACAGGGTCCACTGAATAAACAGGCGTTGTCATCGCCTTGACATCCCTTCGTCAGCATTACCTGCATCAGGTTCGACGGGTGTGATCTCAGCATTCATCTTCTATGAACGCACCCCGTGTCAGAACAACGCCGACCCTAGCACGCGCCTTTGGCGACCTCCGATGACATCGGTGCCGCTCACGGGGCAGTGAGGTCGTCGAAATCTCGCGTCGTACTTGTCTGTCACTTCGAGCCACCGGCGGGCCGATCGCCAGGTTGGTACCTTGGCGTTCGAGACCGAGGAGGTGCCATGAGCGATGCGACATGCCGAGCGCACACGCCGTACGGGGATGTGATCGGTCACCGTGACGGCGCCGGCTTTGTCTGGAAGGGCATCCCGTATGCAGCCGCGACGGGCGGAGAACATCGCTTCCGGTCGCCACGCCCGTTGGCGCCGTGGTCGGATTCGCTCGATTGCGCCGCGTTCGGTGCGATGGCGCCTCAGGGCCGTGACGGTCCGGTGCCGATGGACCCGACTATTCCGATGTCCGAGGACTGCCTGTCTCTGAACGTGTGGGCACCGGAACCGGACGGTGAACCGAGACCCGTGATGGTGTGGATACACGGCGGCGCCTACGCGCTCGGATCAGCGGCGCAGAGCGTGTACGACGGTCGAAGCCTTTCCGAATCGGGTGACCTGCTGATCGTCACCATCAACTACCGAATCGGTGCATTCGGTTTTCTCGACCTGTCCTCCTTCTCGACGGACGAGGCCGTGTTCGAGTCGAACGTCGGCCTGCGCGACCACATCGCTGCCCTGCAATGGGTGCGACGGTGTATCGAGGCATTCGGAGGTGATCCGTCGAACGTGACGCTCTTCGGTGAGTCGTCCGGTGGCGCTTCGGTGACGACATTGATGACCTCGCCCAGAGCGGAGGGGCTCTTCCATCGCGCGATCGTGCAGAGTGCACCGGCCACGTCGGTGTACGGCGCGGACCGAGCCGCGCAGGTCGCCGCCCGTTTCCTCGAGCTCCTCGAGCTGACGCCGGACCGCGTCGGTGAGTTGAAGACCATGGATTTCGATCGGATTGTCGAGGCGAGTGACACCCTCTGCTACGAGGTTCCCACGCGTGTACCGGGAACGCTGGGACTCGCCCCCGTCGTGGATGCCGACATCGTGCCGCGGTATCCGGTGGCGGCGTTCCAGAAGGGCTTGGCGCATCGCATTCCATTGATCATCGGCACCAACCACGACGAGGCGTCGATCTTCAGGTTGATGAAGTCGCCGTTGATGCCGGTCACGTCCGAGACCGTGTCCGAGATGTTTCGCGCCATCGCCGCCGACCACGAGGATCTTCCGGCCTTTCGTATCGCCGAGATCATGTCCGCGTATCCTGATCGATCCAAAACTGCCGGTGCTCTGGCTATTTCGCGTGACGCCGGATTCAAGATGCCCAGCCTGTGGATCGCCGACGCGCACAGTCGGCACTCGCCGGTGTGGATGTATCGGTTCGACCACGCGACGCCGATGCTCAAGGCAGCCCGGATCGGTGCCGGCCACGCAACCGAATTGCCCTATGTCTTCGGTAATTTCGGCACACTCAATCGCGATCCGACGTTCTGGCTCGGCGGCCGAAAGGCTGCCACGGTGGTTTCGGCGCGCGTGATGAAGAGATGGGTAGCGTTCGCTCGACACGGTGTCCCCGCCCTTCTCGACGGCGGCAAGCACTGGCCGCTGTACACAGAGTCGGCAAGATCGACATTGGTCATCGACGGTCAGGACCGCGTGGTCGACGACCCGGACGAAGCGCTCCGCAGTGCCTGGGGAGACGAGGTCCTCGGGTTCAGCTGAACGTGGATCGAATGTCGGTGCCACGGGTTATTTTCCTCTCGTGCTGTTCACTCGGATCATCGACACCTCGACCACCGTCGGAGCCACGCGCTCGCGGAAGGCCAAGATCGAGGCGCTGCAGGAGCTATTGGCCGAGCTCGATCCCGCCGACACCGGCATCGTCGTGTCGTGGCTATCCGGGGAGCTGCCGCAGGGACGCATCGGAATCGGTTGGCGAACGCTCGCCGAGATCGATACCCCGCCCGCTGCGGACGGCACTCTCACCATCGGCGACGTCGACGCCACGATCACCGCAGTCGCGGCCAGCTCCGGACCGGGTTCGGCGGCCCGCAGACGCGAGCTATTGACGGAGATGCTGGCCTCCGCTACCCGAGAAGAGCGAGATTTCCTCGTTCGACTGCTGACGGGTGAGCTTCGCCAAGGTGCCCTCGAGGGCATCATGACCGATGCGATCGCCAAAGCCGCTGGTCTGAAGGTCGAGCCTGTCCGACGCGCATTCATGCTGTCCGGCAAGCTGTCGGCGACGGCAATGGCCGCACTGGGCGGGGGAGAACAGGCGCTCGCTGCCTTCGGCCTCGAGTTCGGGCGTCCGATCCGTCCCATGCTGGCCTCGCCGGCGGAGTCCTTGGAAGCGGCGTGGGCGGAGTTCGGTGGAGAGGTCAGCGTCGAATACAAGCTCGACGGCGCTCGGATACAAGTTCACCGGGACGGTAACGATGTGCACGTCTACACCCGGACGCTTCGTGAGATCACCGACGCGGTGCCGGAACTGGTGGAGCTGATACGCGCGTTGCCCTGCAGGGCGGTGGTGCTGGATGGCGAGACGCTGGCGCTGACCGACAGTGGCCGGCCCCGCCCGTTCCAGGAGACGATGAGTCGTTTCGGTGCGCGGAGCGCGCACGAGCTCCTGCTCAGCCCGTACTTCTTCGACTGCATTCACCTCGATGGAGAGGACCTGCTGGACGAGCCGCTGGAACGGCGCCTCGAGGCGCTCGATCGGGTCGCGCCGCAGCATCGCATTCCCGCGCTGCTTCGCCCGGACGCCGAGGCTGCGAGCGCGCATGTCGAGGCCGCACTCGATGCAGGTCATGAAGGTGTCATGGTGAAGGCATTGTCCTCGGTTTATGCAGCTGGTCGGCGCGGACGAACATGGCAGAAGGTCAAGCCCGAACACACCCTCGACCTGGTGGTGTTGGGCGCGGAATGGGGCTACGGCAGACGGACCGGCTGGCTGTCCAACCTGCATCTCGGTGCACGGGACCCTGACGGTGGTCCACCGATCATGGTGGGAAAGACGTTCAAGGGACTCACCGACGTGCTGCTGCAGTGGCAGACGGAGGAATTCCCGAAGCACGAGCGCGATCGTGACGATCACACGGTGTACCTGCATCCGACGCTGATCGTCGAGATAGAGCTCGACGGTGTTCAGGTCAGCAGCCGATATCCGGGCGGGGTGGCACTGAGATTCGCCCGAGTGCTGCGGTACCGGACCGACAAGACGCTCGCCGAAGCGGACACGATCGATGCCGTTCGCGCGCTGCTGCCGTCGTCGACCTGAGTCGTTACTCGGCCGAAACCGTGTGTGCCGTTTTGTAACACGATTCAGCGCACGTGGCGGCGGTGCATCTCCTATGTTGAGTGAGGTAGCCGGCGAGGAGCGGAGTGACGTGTATGTCCACAGTTCGAGCGGCCCTGGTTCAGACCAACTGGACCGGTGACAAGGAATCGATGATCAAGGCGCACGAGGATTACGCCCGTAGCGCTGCCGAGCAGGGCGCGAAGATCGTGTGCTTTCAGGAATTGTTCTACGGTCCCTACTTCTGTCAGCTGCAGGATGCACGGTTCTACGAGTACGCCGAGTCCGTGCCCGGCCCCACTGTGGATCGCTTCGCTGCACTGGCAAAAGAACTCGGCATCGTGATGATCCTGCCGGTGTACGAACAGGAGCAGCCCGGTCTTCTGTACAACACCGCTGCGGTCGTCGACGCCGACGGAACATATCTGGGCAAGTACCGAAAACACCACATCCCGCACGTCAACGGGTTCTGGGAGAAGTTCTACTTCCGGCCGGGCAATTTGGGATGGCCGGTGTTCGACACCGCCGTCGGCCGCGTCGGTGTCTACATCTGCTACGACCGGCACTTTCCGGAGGGGTGGCGCGCTCTCGGCCTGGCCGGGGCCGAGATCGTATTCAACCCGTCGGCAACCTCACGTGGACTGTCGAACTACCTGTGGAAGCTGGAGCAGCCCGCGTCGGCGGTGGCCAACGAGTACTACATCGGCGCGATCAATCGTGTCGGCGTCGAGGCGGAATACGGTGACGACGACTTCTACGGCACGAGCTACTTCGTCGATCCCGAGGGGAGATTCGTCGGGGATGTCGCTTCGGACGCCGAGCCGGAGGTCGTCGTGCGTGATCTCGATATGGATCTGATCAAGGTAGTGCGCGATAGGTGGGCCTTCTATCGAGACCGTCGCCCGGACGCGTATGCGCCACTGGTGAAGCCCTGACATGGCCACCACGTTCGTCCACGGCGGCACGGTCGTCTCGCCGACAGGGACGCAGCTACTCGACGTTCTCATCGACGGCGAAACCATTGCAGCGGTACTGAAGCCGGGTTCGACCGCGCTGGCTGCGGACCTGACGCAGTCAGCGGACACCGTCATCGACGCGACCGGGCGGTACGTGCTTCCAGGCGGGGTCGACGGTCATACGCACATGGAGATGCCGTTCGGCGGTACCTTCGCCTCTGACACGTTCGAGACCGGTACTCGCGCCGCCGCCTGGGGCGGTACCACCACGATCGTCGATTTCGCCATCCAGACGCCGGGGCAACGCGTGCAGGACACGCTGGCGCAGTGGCACGAGAAGGCCGCAGGAAACTGTGCCATCGACTACGGGTTCCATCAGATCATCGGCGAGGTGGACAGCGATTCACTGAAGGCCATGAGCGAGTTGGTCGCCGAGGGCGTCACGAGTTTCAAACTGTTCATGGCGTATCCGGGGGTCTTCTACTCCGACGACGGCAAGATCCTGCGTGCGATGCAGACCGCTGCGGAAACAGGGTCGCTGTTGATGATGCACGCGGAGAACGGTATTGCCATCGATGTGCTCGTTGCGCAGTCGATCGCGCGCGGGGACACGGCGCCGTACTACCACGGAACCTCTCGGCCGTGGCAACTCGAAGAGGAGGCAACGCACCGGGCGATCATGCTCGCACATGTCACCGGTGCCCCGCTCTACGTCGTCCACGTTTCGGCCAAACAGGCACTGGCGCAGATCGCCCAGGCACGAGGCAACGGCCAGAACGTCTTTGCCGAGACCTGCCCGCAATACCTGTATCTCTCCCTCGAAGAGCAGCTCGGTGCACCGGGATTCGAGGGCGCGAAGTGGGTGTGTTCGACACCGCTCCGGTCCCGTGCGGAGGGGCACCAGGACGAGCTGTGGCGATATCTGCGTAGCGGTGATGTCGCCACCGTCAGCACCGATCACTGTCCGTTCTGCATGAAGGATCAGAAGGAGATGGGCGTCGGGGACTTCTCCAAGATCCCCAACGGTATCGGCTCGGTCGAACACCGGATGGATCTGATGTTCCAGGGGGTCAAGAGCGGCAAGATCACCCTCGAGAAGTGGGTGGAGGTGTGCTGCACGACGCCCGCTCGCATGTTCGGCATGTACCCGAAGAAGGGGATCGTCTCACCCGGTGCGGACGCCGACCTCGTTGTCTACGATCCCGGCGGGCACACCAGTATCGGAGTGGGGAAGGCGCACCACATGAACATGGACTACTCCGCCTACGAGGGCTTCGAGATCGAAGGTCACGTGGACACGGTCATCTCGCGCGGTCGGGTCATCGTCGACGACGGTGCATACACCGGCAATCCTGGGCACGGGCGCTTCGTCAAACGCTCGTTGTCGCAGAATCTGGTGTGAGTGATGGATATCGGAGTCGTGCTGCAGTGCACGCCGCCGGCCTCGCGTGTCATCGATCTCGCTCGTCGCGCCGAAACGCATGGGTTCTCACACGTGTGGACGTTCGACTCGCACCTGCTCTGGCAGGAGCCGTATGTCATCTACAGTCAGATTCTGGCCGAGACCAGGCGCGTGACCGTCGGGCCGATGGTGACCAACCCCGCCACCCGCGACTGGACCGTCACAGCATCCACGTTCGCGACTCTCAATGACATGTTCGGCAATCGAACGGTGTGCGGTATCGGTCGCGGGGACTCCGCTGTCCGCGCACTGGGCGGCAAGCCGACCACTCTGGCTGCGTTGCGCGAGTCCATCCACGTCATTCGCGAACTGGCGAACGGACGATCGGCGACACTGGGGGATACGACGGTCCGATTGCCCTGGGCTGGAGCATCCAGGCTCGAGATGTGGGTGGCCGCATACGGACCGAAGGCACTCGAATTGACCGGAGAGGTAGCCGACGGATTCATTCTGCAGCTCGCCGATCCCGATATCGCGGCGTGGACCATCGATCGTGTTCGCTGCGCCGCCGAAGCCGCAGGTCGCGATCCCGCCTCGATCACCTTCTGTGTTGCGGCACCGGCCTACGTCACCGACGGCAGTGCCCAAGCTCTGGCGCATGCGCGGGATCAGTGCCGATGGTTCGGGGCGATGGTCGGCAACCACGTGGCGGATATCGTCGCGCGCTACGGCCGCGACGGCGGCGGCGTGCCGACCGCGCTGACGGAGTACATCGATGCGCGTCGCGGTTACGACTACAACGAACACGGTAGGGCCGGGAACTCGCACGCCGAGTTCGTGCCGGATGAGGTCATCGATCGTTTCTGTCTGCTGGGTACGCCGGCCGAGCACCTGAGCAGACTGAGTGTCCTGCGCGAACTCGGTGTCGACCAGTTCGCCGTGTATCTGCAGCACGACGCGAAGTCGGCAACGCTCGAGGCCTACGGCGAACATGTCATTCCGTTCATCGACGAGCCGGTGACGGCTACCTCGTGACCCCGGCTGCGGACGGGGCGTCGTACGCTCCAGTCGATATGGCATCAGGAGGAGGCGGCAAGTAGATGGATCACGTTTTCTACTCGTGGGCGGCGCAGGCGGAACTCGATCCCATCACCGTGGACCGGGCATCGGGCTCGTGGTTCTGGGACGAGAGAGGGAAAAAGTACCTCGACTTCTCCTCCCAACTGGTCAACGCCAACCTCGGCCACCAGCACCCTGACTTGGTAGCTGCGATCATCGCTCAGGCTCAGGTCTTGACGACCATCTCGCCGATGATCGCGAACGCCAAACGCAGCGAACTCGCGGCTCTGGTTGCCGAGCGAGCACCTGGCGATCTCGATCGGGTTTTCTTCACCACCGGCGGTGCCGAAGCGATCGAACACGCTGTCCGACTGGCGCGTCAGCATACGGGCAGAACGAAAATGCTGGCCGCCTACCGCTCGTACCACGGCGGCACCGGCGTCGCCATCGGTCTCACCGGCGAACCGCGGCGATGGGGTACCGAACCGACCAATGTCGACGTCGTCCGATTCTTCGGTCCGTATCCCTATCGGTCGCCGTGGTCGACGAACTCACCGGAGGAGGAAACCACTGCGGCACTGTCCCACCTGCAGCAGGTGATCGAACTCGAGGGCGCGCAGAACATCGCCGGTCTGATCCTCGAGTCCGTCATCGGCACCAACGGTGTCCTCGTACCGCCGCCGGGCTACCTGGCGGGTGTCCGCGAGCTCTGCGATCGATACGGCATCGTCTACATCGCCGACGAGGTCATGGTCGGATTCGGACGTGTCGGTGAGTGGTTCGCGTGTCAGGCCTGGGACGTCACACCGGATCTCATCACGTTCGCCAAGGGCATCAACTCCGGCTACGTGCCCCTCGGCGGCGTCGTCATCTCCGAGCGCATCGCGTCGAAATTCGATCACAAGCCCTACCCTGGGGGACTGACGTACTCGGGTCACCCCCTTGCCTGCGCGGTCGGCGTAGCTTCCATCGAGGTGTTCGAACGTGACAACGTGCTCGGGCATGTACGTGCCGTCGGAGAAGACGTCCTGGGCGCCGGGTTGAAGAAGCTAGGCGAGTCGCATCCGAGCGTCGGCGAGGTGCGCGGCATGGGCTTCTTCTGGGCCCTCGAACTCGTCAAGGATCGCTCGACGCGAGAGCCCCTCATTCCTTTCGCCGCGGGCGGGGCTGATGCCGCGCCGATGGCAGAGGTGACTGCTGCCGCCAAGTCTCGCGGACTGTGGCCGTTCACCGCAGGTAATCGGTTGCAGCTAGCGCCGCCACTCGTCACGAGCGAGAACGAGATCGTGCAGGGCCTGGAAATTCTCGACGAGGTCCTCACGGTCGCCGACGAGATCGCTGCACGCGGAACGCCCTAGAGCACTGCCCCGCCCTAGAGCACTGCCCCGGGATTGAGAATGCCCTGCGGGTCGAGAGCGGTCTTGATGCGCTGGGTCAGAGCCATGACATCGGCGCCCACCTGATCCGGTAGCCAAGCTTTCTTGAGTCTTCCGACGCCGTGCTCGCCGGTGATGGTGCCGCCCAACGAGATCGCCAGATCCATGATGGCGCCGAAAGCGATGTTCGCGCGCCGCTCCATGTCAGCGTCCGCGGGGTCGAACACGATGAGTGGGTGGGTATTGCCGTCTCCCGCATGGGCGATGACGGCGACAAGGACTTCGTACTTTTCGGCGATCCTCTCGATGCCCTCGACGAGGTCGGGTAGCGCGGGCAGCGGAACTCCGACGTCCTCGAGGAGGAGGCTGCCAAGCCGTTCGACCGCGGGGATGGCGAATCTCCTTGCAGCAGCGAACGCTTCGCCTTCATCGGGGTCGTCGGTGGTGAACACATCGATTGCGCCGGCCTCGCTACACGCTGCAGCCATGATTTCGACCTCGCGCGCGCGATCCGCGCCCGGGGAATCGGAACGCGCGATGAGCATCGCCGACGCGTCCCGGTCGAGGCCCATCTTCATCGCATCCTCGACCGCGCCGATGGAGGCGCGATCCATGAACTCGAGCATCGACGGTCGCAGGGAGCGAGTGATCGCGAGAATGGCCGCCGTGGCAGCTCGTACCGACCCGAACGTCGCGACGACCGTGCTGGCAGGAGGCTGCGCGGGGATGAGCCGAACGGTGATTTCGGTGATGATGCCGAGAGTGCCCTCGCTTCCGACGAACAGCTTCGTGAGTGAGAGTCCGGCAACGTCTTTCAGACGCGGGCCACCCAGTCGCACCGCGGTGCCATCGGCCAGCACCACGACCAGTCCCAGTACGTAGTCGGTGGTGACTCCGTACTTGACACAACAGAGCCCACCGGCATTGGTCGCGGCGTTGCCGCCGATCGAACACATCTCGAACGAGGACGGGTCCGGGGGATACCACAGTCCGTGTTCGGCCGCTGCCTTCTTCACCTCGGCGTTGAGCAGACCTGGGCCTGTGACAGCTATGCGGGTCACTGGATCCACCGTGATTTCTCGCATCAGTTCGGTGCTGAGGACGATTCCGCCGTCGACCGCGGTGGCCCCGCCGGACAAGCCTGATCCGGCACCACGTGGCACCACCGATATGCCGTGGGAGCTGGCCCAGCGCATCACCGTCTGGACATCGGCGGTGTTCCGGGCGCGGACGACCGCCAACGGTATGCCCGCGTTCGGATCCTTCGCCCAGTCTCGCCGGTAACCCTCCGTCAGATCCGGGTCTGTCAGCACGGCGCCGTCGGGCAGTGCACCCTCCAGCTCGCTCAGGTCGGTCATCGGTGTTCTCCATCTCGATCAGCGCAGTTCTGCTCACCGAGCGTATTGGTCGCGGCCCCGACGCAAGTCGTTATCGCCTAGCGCCGCTACTGATTGCGCTGCATCGTCAGCTCGGCGAGTCGGGTAGCGCTCGCGCAGGGGTCGACGTTCCCGCCGCGATACTGGACCCACCAGGTGATGGTTCCTGAGTAGGCCGCGGTGATGCCGCAGGATGCCGGATCGCCGGGGCGACGTGCAAGGAAGGCGCTTGCACCGGACACGCTGACGGACTCGATCGAGTAGTCGAGGTTCTCGGCCAGAGTGCGTTCGCGGCCGAGCGAATTGTCCTCGAACCAGGCGAAAGTCACGTCGATGATCCCCGACGGGCCGCTGGCGTTCCACATGCACACTGCCCCGAAGAAGTATTGCTCGATGGCGTTGGCCTGGATCGATTCGGCGATTTGCTCGTTCGGCACCGCGACGCATTCCTCGAGCAGCTTGTCGAACTCCTCGCTGGTCTCGCCTGCGCCCTCCGCTACCGGTGTGCCGGTGACGGTCGTGCTGCAGCTCGCCGCCAACATCACCACAGTCAGCGTCGATAGAACCGGCACCGCGAGTCGAGTGCAGGGACGTCGAGTGGACCTGGTCATGAATTCACCTACTTCGCATTCTGGACGGTCGCGCGCGCGAGGTCTTCGACGACCGAGCAACTGTCCGTCGGGGGTGTTGCGAAGGCGTAGTTGACCGACCAGTGCAGAAAGCCATCCCCGGATTCCACCCCGGCCTCGCAGGACAAGTCGTTGCCCCGCGCAGTGAACCCGGGGTGCCCGTCCGCATCGATCTCGGCGATCTCGCGGCCGATTCGCCCGGCGACTGTTCGTTCGCGGGCTATGGGGCTGCCTCGGTACCAGGTGAACATCGCGTATGCGCCGTTGTCGGGCGCGTCCCATCGGCATCGCACCGCGTTCTTCGAGGTCGACACCAGGCGGGGGATGCCGGTGATGGACGCGAGCTCCTCGTCCGTCATCGATCCACACTCACCGACGAAGAGTTCTTCGGTGCTGCTGCCACCGGCCGACGGTCCGGCGGAGTCGGGCTCGGACGCTGGATCCGACCCAGCGCATCCAGCGAGAATGAGCGACAGGGCAGTCAGCGCAGCAGTCCCCGCACCGGCAGCTGTTCCCGTCCTCCACACGGTGGGCAAGCCTACCGATCCGATCGATTCGATGCGGCCGGACTCGATCGTTGTTCGTCACATCAGTCACATCAGTCACTCTGTTACCTGATCGATGCGTCCGTGCAACGCAATGTTGTCGCTGCGAGGTCTAGCGTCCAGTCCAGTGCGAAAGGCTCGGCGCATCAGCCGGCCGAATAGGAGGCCCAGACATGATGGATCCGCATCGCAAGTCCTGGAATTACGTCGCCGCGATGTTCTCGTACGAATTCCAGGATGGTGGAGTCGATTACGACACCATCGAGATGATCCACCGCGGCGATGTGCACGAATGGGTTGCCGCCCTGGCCCAGTCGGGACTGTTCGACAAGGCCACCGTCGTCGAAGCCGAGGACACCTGGAAGGCGCGCCCGAGACTGCTTCTGGACCTACTGTTGCACGAGGCCGACGAGATGACGCGCCGACGCTGCGACATGGCCTGGTTTTCCCTCGATCGGCTCGCGCCGATCGCCCAGTCCGGTTAGATCCGCTCGAACCGATCGCCGTCCACGACGATGACCTGCTCATCGGTGAGCGTGAGATGGTCGATCTGCTCGCGTTCGAATCGAGCCACCATCGATCGGGCGGCATCGGTGTCGTCGAGGATCGATCCGTAGTGCGGCACCACCGCGGTATCGATCAGTCCCAATCCGCTCCACACAACGTCGCCGCCGACCGCCTCGACGTCGGCCGGATCGTCCGCTGTTTCGACTCCCCGCAGCGTTGGCGACGCCACGCATGCCCCGGCGCTGTAGCCGGCGAAGACGAGGTCCCCGTCCCGCACGCGCGAGACGATCGGGTCCTCGGCCCCGCACCGGGCCAGCTGCGATCTGAGCACGAAGGTGTTGCCGCCGCGGACCCACAGTGTGCCCGCCGAGTCCAGTTCCGTTGCGAGCTCGTCGGGTCGGCCGCGAAACTGTCGCAGGTCGAGTTCGAATGGATCCAAGCCGAGTCTGCGCAACCCGGTCATCTCGCTTGCGAGCGCGGAATCGCGCGCTGCAGCAGGCCACGCGTCCGCCGCATTGGCGATGACCGCAACGCGTGGACGATCGCGAGTCAGGGCCACGAAACGGGCGACGTGCACGCCGAAACGGTACGAGGCGAGGAACAATTTCACCGGTGGTCCTCGGCGGCGAGCCGTTCCATGCCCGCCCGAATTGCTTCGGCCGTCGCCTCCTGGTCTTTGGGGCGTCGAGTGAGGAAACCCGCCACGAAGCGCAGTTTGTCACCGTTCCATCGCGGTACGACGTGAAGGTGCGTGTGGAACACCGTCTGGAACGCGGCCTTGCCATGGTTGAGAACAAGGTTGGAGCCGTCCGCGCGTAAATCGGAGCGTCGGAGCGCCTTCGCGATCTGTTGCCCCGCGTCGAACATCGCTTGTCCGATCGAGGGCTCGAGCGATTCGAGATCCGTCGAGTGCGCCTTGGGGATGACCAGAACATGACCGCGAGTGACGGGGCGGATATCGAGGAAGGCGAGGATGTCGTCGGTATCGAGCACAATATTCGCCGGCGCGTCGCCGGCGACGATCCCGCAGAAGATGCAGTTGTCCACGCGGGCCACTCTAGTCTCGACCGATCGCTATGATGTCGATCACATCTGGCGATTGCCGTGCACGTCGCGAATGTTCGGATTCGATTCAGAGCGCGCGACTGTGGCGTGCGTTACCTCAGGTTCGGTGAACCTAGCTATCATCAGTGACCTTGTGCCTTGTCGCATGGATCTTGCCAGTCGTCGCTCGGATGCAGCCATTCGTCGACGTGCCGGCACCATTCAACTCAGGAAGTCGGAGATTTGGAAACATCGGAGAGTACTGAGAACGCAACGAGCAGTGGGGGGACCACCCGTGTCGGCGTCGTACGCGAATCGGGGGAGGGTGAGCGCCGGGTTGCGCTCGTTCCCAAGATCGTGGCCTCGCTCATCAGCAAAGGTGTCGAGGTCGTGGTGGAGTCCGGCGCAGGATTGGGTGCGCTCATTCCGGACGAGTTGTATGTCGCGGCCGGTGCCACGATCGGCGACCCCTGGTCCTCGGACGTCGTGGTCAAGGTAGCCCCACCGGCCGAGGCCGAGATCGCGAAAATGAGCTCCGGCACGACCCTCATCGGGTTCCTCGCGCCCCGCAACGCGGACAACAGTATCGGCGCGTTGAAGGCCGCGGGAATCGAAGCCTTTGCCGTCGAGGCGATTCCGCGTATCTCGCGTGCCCAGGTCATGGACGCACTGTCTTCCCAGGCGAACGTCGCGGGATACAAGTCCGTGCTGTTGGCTGCTTCGGAGTCGACGCGATTTTTCCCGATGCTGACCACCGCTGCCGGCACGGTCAAGCCTGCCACCGTGCTCGTACTCGGCGTTGGAGTTGCCGGTCTGCAAGCGCTGGCAACCGCCAAGAGGCTCGGTGGCCGACCGACCGGATACGACGTGCGTCCCGAAGTTGCCGACCAGGTGCGGTCCGTCGGCGCGCAGTGGCTCGACCTCGGCATCGATGCCGCAGGCGAAGGCGGCTACGCGCGTGAGCTGACCGACGCCGAGCGCACACAGCAGCAACAGGCACTCGAAGAAGCCATCAAGGGTTTCGACGTCGTCATCACCACCGCTCTGGTGCCGGGGCGGCCCGCGCCGCGCCTGGTCACCGCAGCTGCTGTCGAGGGCATGAAGCCCGGCAGCGTCGTGGTGGATCTCGCCGGTGAGACGGGCGGCAACTGCGAGCTGACCGAGCCGGGACAGACCGTCGTCAAGCACGACGTCACCATCTGCTCCCCGTTGAATCTGCCTGCGACGATGCCCGAGCACGCCAGCGAGCTCTACTCGAAGAACATCTCGGCACTGCTCGAACTCATGCTCACCGACGGCCGACTCGCCCCCGATTTCTCGGACGAGGTCCTCGCCGGTGCGTGCGTGACACGTGAGAAGGAGAACTGATGTACACCCCGCTACTTGCGAATATCGCGATCCTGGTCTTGTCCGGGTTCGTGGGGTTCGCGGTGATCTCCAAGGTGCCCAACACCCTGCACACTCCGTTGATGTCGGGCACCAACGCCATCCACGGCATCGTCGTTCTCGGCGCCCTGGTGGTGCTCGGAAAGGTGGAGAGTCCGTCGATCGGTCTGCAGATCATCCTGTTCGTGGCTCTGGTGTTCGGAACTGTCAACGTGATCGGTGGATTCGTCGTCACCGACCGCATGCTCGGAATGTTCAAGTCCAAGCCTGTCGCCCCCACGGCAACCTCGAAGGGGGCTGACTCCTGATGGACAATCTCGTCAACATCCTCTACATCATCGCGTTCGCGATGTTCATCTACGGCCTGATGGGGTTGACCGGGCCCAAGACTGCGGTGCGCGGCAACAAGATCGCTGCAGCGGGCATGGGTCTGGCCGTGGTCGCAACTCTGATCGCGGTGCGCGACACCGAGAACTGGATCCTCATCGCCGCAGGTCTCGCCGTGGGTATCGCACTCGGCATCCCGCCGGCGCTACGCGTGAAGATGACAGCCATGCCGCAGTTGGTGGCATTGTTCAACGGCGTCGGCGGCGGCACCGTCGCGTTGATCGCGTGGGCTGAATTCCTCGACACATCCGGGTTCTCCAACTTCCAGCACGGCGAGTCGCCGACGGTGCATATCGTCATCGGGTCGCTCTTCGCGGCGATCATCGGCTCGATCTCGTTCTGGGGTTCGCTGATCGCGTTCCTCAAACTGCAGGAGACACTGCCGGGTAGCCCGATCACGATCGGCAAGCTCCAGCAGCCGATGAATGCACTCCTGCTCATCGGCGCGGTAGCGGCAGCTGTCGTCGTCGGCATCAACGCCACTCCCGGCGGCGGAGTGTCGCAGTGGTGGATCGTCGCAGTGCTGGTGCTCGCAGGCATCCTCGGATTGACGGTGGTGCTGCCCATCGGCGGCGCCGACATGCCGGTGGTGATCTCGCTGCTCAACGCGTTGACCGGACTTTCGGCGGCGGCGGCCGGTCTGGCTCTGAACAACACCGCGATGATCGTGGCGGGCATGATCGTCGGTGCCTCGGGCTCCATCTTGACGAACCTGATGGCCAAGGCGATGAACCGGTCCATCCCGGCGATCGTCGCGGGCGGCTTCGGCGGTGGCGACGCGGTTGCCGGCCCTGCCGGTGCCGGTGGTGGCACGGCGAAGGCCACCTCCGCCGCAGACGCAGCCATCCAGATGGCGTACGCCAACCAGGTCATCGTCGTTCCCGGTTACGGACTTGCCGTCGCGCAGGCCCAGCACGCGGTCAAGGACATGGCCAAACTGCTCGAAGCGAAAGGCGTCGAGGTCAAGTACGCCATTCATCCGGTCGCCGGTCGTATGCCCGGCCATATGAACGTGCTGCTCGCCGAGGCCGATGTCGAGTACGACGCCATGAAGGAAATGGACGACATCAACGACGAGTTCGCGCGCACCGACGTGACGCTGGTGATCGGCGCCAACGACGTCACCAACCCTGCGGCTCGCAACGATCCGTCATCGCCGATTCACGGTATGCCGATCCTCAACGTGGATCAGTCCAGATCGGTGATCGTGCTCAAGCGGTCGATGAACTCCGGCTTCGCCGGTATCGAAAACCCACTGTTCTTCGCCGAGGGCACCTCGATGCTCTTCGGTGACGCGAAGAAGTCGGTCTCCGAGGTCTCCGAGGAGCTCAAGGCGCTGTAGATACCTGCAACGCTGAAGAGCCGTAGGGCCCGTGCGTGCGTGATTGCCTTTTGAAGAAGGTAACCACGCGCACACGGGCCTTACGACGTTCTCACCGCCTGCGCAGTGCCATGGCCGCGGTATCGAGGGGGTTCTGCGCCTCCCGCTCCGCGGCGAAGGGGGAGTACACCATCACGGCGGAGGAACCAGCCCACCATGTCGCGATGATGAGCAGCGTCGTGGTGACGCCGACGACCGATGCGGAACCTCCGACGACGGCCGCGCCCGCAACGGCCACCGCGGCAACAGTGCCCAGACCCCAGATCATCGGGGCAAAGCGCGCGGATGCAACCAATGTCGACGCGCATATCAGCGACAGGGCTGCCGCCACGTAACCGCTCGGCAGAGCCGATGCCGGAACTGCACCATCTGCCCAGGTCCGTACCGCCGCAGTGGTGAGCGAGGTACCCACCACCAAGGAAATGACGGAGCCGATGGCGTAGGGGAGCTTCCTGATCAACGCCACGACAGTGAGAGCGGAGACGGCGATCAGAACGGGTGTGATCCCGAAGAACTGCAGCAGGGTTTCCGACGGTGCAGTCAGGCTCGGAACGATCACCCTCGAGTGGGGATAGGTGACACCTACGATCGGAAGTACGGCGAGAACGGCCACCAGAGCGAGCACGGCCGCGGCACCGGCACATGCACGCCGGATCGTTGCCCGTCGCCGTTCGACGGCTCTATGGTCCTGGTCGTTACCCGCTGCCACATTTCCTTCGAGTTCGATCAGTTCCATGCTGTCCGTGTCCGACGCCATGTTTTCTCGAGCCCCCTTTGCCTGTCCTGCTGTTACGCGTAGTACTCGGTTGTTCTTGTATGAGGATGCAACACGATTCTGAGCGTGCAGTGTGAGGGTGCCGTCGACACGGTCCGAACACCCTCGATCGGCAGGCGCTCAACATTGGGTGCGCGAGGGCCGGACTATCCCAGCGCCGGCCGCTGCGGCGAGGGTCAGCACGAGCGGCACGGCCATCGCTGTCGTCAGCGTGGCGAAGTGGGAGATCCACCCGATGACGGCTGGTCCGGCAAGGAAACCCACGTAGCCCATTCCCACTACGCGTGACATGTTGGTGCCGCTGGCGCCGGCGCTGAGGTTGCCGGCGCTGGTGAAGATCTGAGGAATGCTGCCGGAGAGCCCGAGACCGAAGGCTGCCCAGCCTGCGAGTGTCAGCGGGAGCCAGTTCGAAAACAGGACCATCGACATTCCGGCGGCGGCGATCACATTGCCGTAACGCACTACGGCGACCGGGCCGAATCGTTCGCTCACCCGATCTGCGCAGAATCTACCGACCGTCATCATCGCGGCGAAGAAGCCGAAAGCCAGGGCGGCGGCGCCGTCGCCGGTCTGCAGATGCTCGGCGACCTGCAGGGTGCTCCAGTCGTTCGCGACGCCCTCGGAGAGCAGTAGCGCGAAGGCCAAACCTCCCAGCGCGAGAACCCGCGGTGAGAGGCGGCCACGAGCGCCCGACGATAACGGTCCCGCATCGGAGACGGGGCCCGAACCCGGTCCGGGGTCCGCCGAGGGGTCGAGCAGGAACAGTCGACACACCCCGATCCCGAGTAGTCCGACGACAGCGGCGCTACCCATCGACACCACGATCGGCACCTCCGCGGTGAGTGTCGCGGCTCCCACCAGCGCACCGATGACGCCACCGACGGAGAACAACGCATGAAACGCGGACAGGATGGGCCTGCCGTAGAACCGTTCCACCGCTACTGCCTGCGAGTTCATCGAGACATCGAGCGAGCCGTTGAGGGCGCCGAGCACGAACAGTGCGGCGCCCAGCGCTGCGGGGCTTGTCGAGAGGGCCGGTCCGAGCAGTGCGCACGCCATCAGGGCACCCGAAATGGTCACGAGACGGTTACTGCCGAACCTGTCGGACAACGGACCGGACGCTTGCATGCCGAGGATCGCGCCGGCGGCGAGGAGGAGAAGCAGCGACCCAAGCGTCGCGTGGGTGATGTCGGTGCGTCGCTCGATCGTGGGAATGTGCACGACCCAGATGGCGAAAAGGAAACCGTTGATCCCGAAAACGCCGAAGAGTGCGCCCCGGGCGCGGCGCAAACCGAGAGTCGGTTGCGCAGGCGTATGAACCACGGAACCTAACGCTACCTGGTGCTTCATGCGAGAGCGGCGCTCGATACGAGAGGGGAGTTGTGGAAAGTATTCGTAGCAGCGTGCAGATCGGACGCCCTGGGAGGTGTGTGACGCTAATCACATCATCCGGTTTGATCTGGCCACACTCAGCGAAAGAAGCGTAGTTTCGAAGCATCGGGCAAGAGCGCGGATACGTTACAACTCGTTGGTAACGATATGACAACGGCGCCCAGCGGCCCACGATGATGTGAGCCGGAGAGCCGCACAGCGAAGCCGATCGAAGGAGAAATCATGACCCTCGCGGATACCCGTACGGCAGTCTCGATGCCGCTCGTAGCCGATCCAGCTGTCGGCAACGAGGCCATGACCGAATCGACTTCGATCTCACACACGCAGCTCGAAATGATGCGCGCCTTCTTCTGCTACGAATTCGAGGTCGATAGATTGGACCTTGATTCACTGCCCGAAGCAACCCCTGACGCCGTTGTCGAGTGGGTCGAGGCACTGGCGATGAGCGGTCTCTTCGCTGCGACAGAGCTTCGCGCGATGAGCAGAGCGTGGCTCACTGAGCCGAGGACGCTGGTCCTTCTCCTCTCGGGCTCCGACGAGGTTGCCGCACGACGCGACGTCGTCGAATCCGAGCCGGAGTCGATCACCCCTGAGAACGAGGTTGCGCTCCCGCGCGCCAGCTGACGAAAGTCGCCCGAACACTCTCGACGACGCCGCAGGATCGGTCACGTACCGATCCTGCGGCGTTTTTCGTGCCCGTCGCCGCTTTCCACACCCGGCCTGACCCGACCCGCCGCCGAATCGGTCTCCCTTTCGGATGCGAGCATGCGAGAGTGGCTGACATCGACCCCGGCAACCGGCACAGGATAGGAAACCGATGACGACAGGTGTGGACTTCGAGGCCGTCTCCGAGTGGATCGGAGGACTCGGAATCGGGGCGATTGCGCCGCTGAGCTTCGATCGCGTCGGCAACGGGCAATCCAACCTCACCTACGCCGTCACCGACGCCGGCGGCAGTCGTTGGGTGCTCCGCAGGCCACCGCTGGGTAGTCTGCTGGCCTCTGCGCACGACGTCGTGCGGGAGTACCGAATACTCACCGCTTTGCAGAACACCGGCGTTCCTGTGCCCAAGATGATTGCCGTGTGCGAGGACCTATCGGTCTCCGAGGTCCCTCTCGTGCTGATGAGCTTCGTCGACGGAGTCGTGATCGACTCGGTTTCGACTGCGGAGAAGATGACCGAGAGGCAGCGAGCTGCAGTCGGGGGCGCGATGGCAGCAGCTCTCGCGAACATTCATCGCGTGGATCTGGACAATGTGGGTCTCGCCGATCTCGCCAGCCACAAGCCCTATGCTCAGCGTCAACTGAAGAGATGGACAACGCAGTGGCAGCAATCGCAATCGCGTGAAGTTCCGGCGATCGATGCGCTCACCGAGCGGCTTGCCGGCAACATCCCGGTCCAGTCTGAGGTGCGGTTGGTGCATGGCGACTTCCATCTGAACAACGTGATCACCTCGCCATCGGACGGCTCCATCGTTGCGGTCGTTGACTGGGAGCTTTGTACGTTGGGCGATCCGTTGGCGGATCTGGGTGGACTGCTTGCCTATTGGCCCGAGGCAAGCGATCCCGTCGCCGGGCCCTTCATGGCGTCGACTCTGCCTGGCTTCCCCACTCGCGCGGAGTTGACCGCCCGCTATGCCGCCGAAACAGGCCGCGATGTCACCGATGTCGGGTTCTGGCAGGTGCTCGCGCTGTGGAAGCTGTCGATCATCGCCGAGGGGGTAATGCGGCGAGCGGAGGCCGATGCGAGGAACCGGGCCGATGCAGGCACGCCGACGACGACCTTGATCGACGATATCCTCACACGTGCACTCTCGACAGCCGACGAGATCGGTATCTAGCTGGGAACGACCAAAGTCCTTGCTGCAGCTTCTATCTCGGTGGGGATAGCGACCGGTGATCGCGTCGCCGAGTCGACATAGACGTGTACGAACCGGCCCGCCGCGGCAAGTTGAAGCTCGTCGTCTTCTGCTTCGCGGAAGAGTGCCAGCGCGTAGACGATGCTCCGCGTCCCGAGCTTCTCGACGGAAAGGCCGACCTGCAGCCGGTCGGGAAAGGACAGCTCTCGGTGGTACTTGCATGAGGTCTCGGCGACCACACCGATGGCGGGCAACGTGCGAATGTCGACGCCCGTCGTCTGCATCAGCCATCCGTTCACCGCAGTGTCGAAGTAGGAGTAATAGGTGACGTTGTTGACGTGACCGTAGTGGTCGTTGTCGTGCCACCTGGTTCCGATCGGCCACAGCGCCGGGTAGTCGGCGGCGGGGTTGTGTTCGGCTCGCTGATCAACGGAGGCGGTCATGGTGTCCGAGCCTAGTGCCCTTGGCGGGTGGAGGTGAGGGCCCACCGGATGGCCAAGCCGATGACCAACGCCCAGAATGCGGAGCCGATCCCGAGGATCGTGACGCCCGAGGCGGCGATCAGGAAGGTCAGAACGGCTGCCTCGCGGTCGCTTTCGTTGCGGAGCGAACTGGCAAGCGAGGATGCGAGTGTCGCGAGGAGGGCAAGTCCCGCAACGGTTTCGACCGTGCCGTCAGGTGCCGCTGCCACGAGCGTGGCCAGTGCGGCGGATGCGAGTGCCAGTACCAAGTATGCCCATCCCGCGGTGAATGCAGCGGTCCATCGTTTGTTCGGGTCGGGATGCGCGGAGGGGGCCGCAGCGAGGGCGGCACTGATGGCGGCCAGGTTGATCGCATGGCCACCGGCGGGTGCGCCGACGATCGTGCCCAGCGCGGTGACGGTCATCGAGGACCGCCACGGCACCACGTAGCCGAACGACTTCATGACGGCGGTGCCCGGTATGTTCTGCGAGGCCATGGTGACGATGTAAAGGGGCAATGCGATACCGACCAGCGCCTGCCAGGTCCACTGGGGAACGGTGAGCTCGATGCGCGGGATCATGTCGGCGGGTGCGATCGAACCGTCACCGCGCGCCAACGACACCGCGATGACGAGCGCTGCCACCCCGAATGCCGCGGGGGCTGCCCACCTTCTCGAATAACGTTGCAGTACAAGCCACACCACGACGATTGGGCCCACTGCTGCCGGGGACGCGGCGAACGCGGTGACCGGCGCCATGCACAACGGCAGGATTACCCCGGCCAACATCGCCTGCGCCAGCGAGGTGGGTATCGAGGCAATCAGTGCACCGAGGCGTGGCCAGAGCCCGGTGACAAGCACAGCGAATCCCACGGCGAGAAACGCTCCGATCGCGGCGGGCCACCCACCTGCCACCGCTCCTGTACCGGCCAGGAGTGCAGCTCCAGGCGTCGACCAGGCAAGGGTGATGGGCTGCCGGAACCGTCTGGACAGCCACAGCATGCCTACTGCCTGCGTGAGACACAATGCGAGAAGCCCCGATGCGGCCTCGGTGGGTGAGGCGCCGACGGTGCGCAGTCCTGTCAGCACGATGGCGAACGAACTCGTGAACCCGACAAGAGCGGCGACGACGCCCGCGCTGATGGGTTGCAGGATCGAAGAACTGTCCTCGGATTGCGGAGTTGGCGTCTGCGGCACCGATACATTGTTGCGTGCGAACGGCGGATTCGCGATCAGGCGGCGATACCGGCGTCGCTGCCGCAAACGTCGGTCGGCCACGCGGCGCCTGCCGCTCCGATACTGTTGCCGACGTGGAGTTGTTCGTGGGAATCGATATGGGCACCGGCAGCAGCAAGGGGGTCCTGGTCACCGCGGACGGCAACGTACTCGCCTCCGAGCAGCGCGCCCACGAGATGTCACTGCCACGCCCGGGCTGGGCCGAGGTGGACGCAGACCGTGTCTGGTGGCGAGATGTCTGCTCCATCGCCTCCGCGCTCACCCATCGCGCGCCTTCGGGATCGACCATCGCCGGTGTCTGTGTCAGCGGCGTCGGGCCTTGCCTGGTGCTGACCGATGCGCAGATGCGCCCGGTTCGTCCCGCAATTCTGTACGGGATCGACTCGCGAGCTTCCGCCGAGATCGTCGAACTGACCGAGCTGTTCGGCGCAGAGAACATCCTGCAAAAATGCGGCAAGTCGCTGTCGAGCCAGGCTGTCGGGCCGAAGATCGAGTGGGTTCGCAAGCACGAACCGGACGTGTTCTCGCGCGCTGAGAGGTGGTTCGGGTCCAGTTCTTACATCGTCGCCAAGCTCACCGGTGAATACGTGCAGGATCACCACACCGCCAGTCAGTGCGATCCGCTCTACTCGGTGCGTGATTTCGATTGGAACAGCGACTGGGCGGATCGTGTTCTCGGGGGGCTCGAGCGGCCGAAGCTGGCATGGCCGAGCGACGTCGTCGGGCAAGTCGACGCCACCGGTGCGGAGGCCACCGGAATCCCGGTGGGCACTCCCGTTGTGGCTGGGACGGTCGATGCCTATGCGGAAGCGTTCAGTGTGGGGGTTCGGCATCCCGGCGACCTCATGCTCATGTACGGATCGACCATGTTCCTGGTGCAGGTGCTGGCCGAATATCACACCAATCCGGCGCTCTGGACGACAGCGGGTGCGCAGCAGGGAACGTACGCGCTTGCCGCAGGCACCTCGACTGCGGGGTCACTGACCACGTGGCTGCAAACCCTCACCGGGGGAGCGCCGTTCGACGAACTGATGCGCGAGGCGGCGGAGGTCCCGGCAGGTGCGGAGGGGTTGCTGATCCTGCCGTATCTGGCCGGCGAGCGGACTCCGGTTTTCGACGCCGATGCCCGCGGCGTCATGGCCGGGCTCACCCTGAGACATGGTCGTGGCCACATTTTCCGAGCTGCGTACGAGGGAATCTCGTTCGGCATCAGACAGATACTCGAGATGTTCGACGACGCCACCCCGCTCACTCGAGCGGTGGCGGTCGGTGGCGGTCTGCGCAGCCCCGTCTGGGCCCAGGCGCTCAGTGACATAACGGGGCAGACCCAGCTGGTGACCGAGCAGACGATCGGCGCGAGTTACGGTGACGGGTTGCTCGCAGCCATCGGGGTCGGAGCGGTCCCGCCCGAAACGGACTGGGCCACAGTGGCATCCGAGATTCCTCCGAACCCGGCCAACGCGGCACTCTACGACGACCTGTACGAGAACTGGCGTCGCTTGTATCCAGCCACGCGTGAGATCGTGCATACCGGGGCTCGGTTGACGAGATAGAAACTCGTCAACTCACGAGATAGCCACCGTCCACCGGGACGTCGATTCCGTTGATCATCGAGGACGCGTCCGATGCCAGCCACAATGCCGTGGCCGATACTTCCGATGGGACGGCGAATCGGCCGGCGGGGATGCGAGCGAGCATCGGAGCGGACTTGGCCGAATCCCCCCACACCTTCTGCCCCATATCAGTGAGAACCACTGTGGGGCAGATGCTGTTGGCGCGGACACCGCGACCGCCGAGTTCGAGCGCGAGGACTTTGGTGGCCATGATCAACCCGGCCTTGGAGGTGCAGTAGGCGTAGTGCTCCGGCAATGGTCGCAGGGCTGCCGCAGAGGCGATGGTGACGATCGACCCGCCGCCCGACTCGGCCATGGCACGTCCGATGCGGGCCGCCAGCAGCGCCGGAGCGCGGAGGTTGACCTGCATGACCTCGTCGAAGTGACCGGTATCGAGCGCTTCCACGGATTCGGGATACGAGATCCCCGCGTTGTTGACCAGAACGTCGATGCCGCCGAGGACGCCGAGGCTCTTCTCCGCCAACGAGATCGGACCGTCCGGTGCGGCGAGATCGGTGGCAACGACATGCACCTCGGCACCGCACTCCGAACGTAGCGTCTCGGCCGTCGACTCGAGCGCGCCGCAATCGCGCCCGGACAGGACGAGTTTCGCCCCGGCGCGCGCGAACGTGTGGGCTACGTCGTATCCGATTCCGCGGCTCGAACCGGTGACGAGGGCGCGCTTTCCGTCGAGGCGTGTGTCTGGGAGCGTCATGAAGACTCCTTGGCTCGCATGTCGAGATGCATCAGGATCTCCTGTGCCGTCGTGGGGTCGGTGACCAGTTGATTGAAGAACTTGGCGCGGGCTCCGCTGACGATGGGCACTACTTTGTCGGTGCCGACCGCGACCGCGATACCGACCGGGATCTTCGGTAGTGCCGATAGTTCGACGGCGATGAGCCGGTCGGATCCGGGAAACTCGACCGATCGGCCGTCGCGGTCGTAGAAGCGTGAGCACACGTCACCGACCGAGTCGCGCAGGGACGCCGAGTCGGTAGGAACGAATCGCGGTATGTCCGAGCGGAGTAGGGGAGGCGCACCGACCCCCATGAGGATGCATCGGGCCTGGGGCCACAGTTCCAGCACCCGTTGTATTGCCGGGTCGGAGTGGATGATCGCGTGCAGGTCGGCTCCCGGAAGTGCGGGTGCGAACAGGTAGTTCGCCCGTCCGCCGAGTTTGTTGGCGATGAGCCGGGTGATCTCGTTGGTCTGGTACCACTCCTCGGGTTGATCGTTGCCGCCGACGGTGGGTGCGACGAGGATTCCGGGGATGCGGTCCAGATCGAACTGCGCCACCTCGTAGACGGTGCGGCCGGACGAGACGAGCAGGATGTCGCCCGGCACCAATCCGACGCCGTTCAGCGCCCTCGACACCGCCGGTGCGAGATAGCGCCCCATCAGGTCGACGAGCGGCTTCGACGGGGTCGGTGGAGGCAGTGGGGCGGACAGGTGGACGCTGTCGAGGCCGAGCGAATCGGCGACGCGGGCGGCGAGATCGTCCTGCGAGTAGTTCTCGGGCATGAGTACTTCGATGCGAACGATTCCCTGTCGGCGAGCCTCGGACAGGAGCCGGCTCACCGTCGCTCGACTGGTGCCCAGCTTGGCGGCGACCTCGGCCTGGGTGGCTTCCTCGTCGTAGTAGAGCTTGGCTGCTGTGTAGAGCAGTGTCGGTGCGAAATGGCTCGCGTCGGCAGAGGAATTCGGCGATGTGCCGTTGCTCGCCGCGTTGGTGGTGGCCATGGTCGAAGTATTCCATTGAACATATGTGCACGGTCGATGAATGGCTGAACAATCGTTCTGGACATATGTATATGCTGCCGCTAGTGTGAGCGCCAACACATCGCACAAGCGCAATGTTTCGCATCACCGCGTTCACCGCGCGGCTCGCCGAACTGTCGATTAGGAGCAAGAAAATGTCGGAAGCGGCAATCCCGGAGAAGATGCAGGCCGTCGTCTGCCATGGACCGGAGGACTACCGGCTCGAAGAAGTCCCCGTGCCGGTGCCTGCGCCGGGCCAGGCTCTCGTCCGCGTCGAAGCAGTCGGCATCTGCGCGAGCGATCTGAAGTGCTACCACGGCGCCGCCAAGTTCTGGGGCGACGACAATCGCGCCGCTTGGGCGGAGACCGAAGTCATTCCCGGTCACGAATTCGTCGGCGAGATCGTCGTCATCGACGACGAGGCGTCCGCGCGGTGGAACGTCGCCGTCGGCGATCGGGTCGTGTCGGAGCAGATCGTCCCGTGCTGGAACTGCCGCTACTGCCTGCGGGGGCAGTACCACATGTGCGCCCCGCACGATCTGTACGGCTTCAAACGCCGCACGCCCGGGGCGATGGCGAAGTACATGGTCTATCCGGCCGAGGCGCTCGTGCACAAGGTGTCCAAGGAGATTCCTCCCGCCCACGCGGCCTTCGCCGAGCCGCTCTCGTGCTCGCTGCACGCCGTCGAGCGAGCGGGTATCACCTTCGATGACGTCGTGGTCGTGGCAGGCTGCGGACCGATCGGACTGGGCATGATCGCGGGCGCTCGCGCAAAGAGTCCGGCGCATGTCATCGCACTCGACCTTCAACCCGACAAACTCGAGCTGGCACGAAAGTGCGGCGCCGACATCGTGATCGACATCGGCAAGGAGGACGCCGAGAAGATCGTCAAGGACCTCACCGGCGGCTACGGCGCGGACGTGTATCTCGAAGGGACCGGTCACCCGTCCGCCGTCCCGCAGGGTCTGAACTTGCTTCGCAAGCTGGGCACATTCGTCGAGTACGGAGTCTTCGGCAGTGACGTCTCCGTGGACTGGTCGATCATCTCCGACGACAAGGAGCTCGATGTCCTCGGCGCGCATCTCGGACCGTACTGCTGGCCGGCAGCAATCCGCATGATCGAGTCCGGGGTTCTCCCGATGGACGAGATCTGCACGCATCAACTACCCCTCGCGGACTTCCAGAAGGGTCTCGACCTCGTCGGCAGCGGGACCGAATCCGTCAAGGTCTCGCTGATCCCGTCCTGACACCGCTGCTCGACGTACTTGGAGACACCACATGACTAATCGTCAATTCTCGAGGCGGGACATGCTCCGCGCGATGGGCCTGGCCGGAATCGCCGCGGCCTCCGTGCCCATCCTTTCTTCCTGCGGGGTGGGCGGTGGCGTGAACGCCGTCAACGGCGCCAATGAAGTGACCGGAGCCTTCGATTGGAAGGCAGTGCAGGGCACCACGCTCAACATCCTGCAGACCCCACACCCCTACCAG
The DNA here is from genome assembly GCF_020889545.1 of Rhodococcus sp. I2R. Classification (NCBI taxonomy): domain Bacteria; kingdom Bacillati; phylum Actinomycetota; class Actinomycetes; order Mycobacteriales; family Nocardiaceae; genus Rhodococcus; species Rhodococcus sp. I2R. Next base: position 62,053 of record NZ_JAHUTG010000020.1, on the reverse strand, counting down.
CAGTCTTTCCAGCCGCTGCTGGGTGAGTTCGAACAGCTGACCGGGATCACCGTCAATGCCGACCTCGTTCCCGAGGCGGACTACTTCACCAAGTTGAACACCGAATTGGCCGGGGGCACGGGCAAACACGACGTGTTCATGCTCGGGGCCTACTTCATCTGGCAGTACGGTCCGCCGGGGTGGCTCGAAGACCTCGATCCGTGGTTGCGCAACAGTGCGGCCACCAGCGACGAATACGACTTCGAGGACATCTACGAGGGCTTGCGAACCTCGACGAGCTGGGACTTCGAACAGGGCAGTCCGCTCGGCACCGGTGGCCAATGGGCGCTGCCGTGGGGCTTCGAGAACAACGTGGTCGCCTACAACAAGGCATATTTCGACCGCAACGGCATCGCTCTGCCCGATACCTTCGACAACTTCGTTCAGCTGGCGATCGATCTGACCGATCGCTCGGAGAACCGGTACGGGATCGCCACCCGAGGATCGAAGTCCTGGGCGACCATTCACCCCGGATTCATGACGCAGTACAGCCGCGAGGGCGCACAGGACTACGTCTTCGAGAACGGCGAATTGCAGGCTCGAATGAACTCGGACAAGGCTGTTGCGTTCACCGAGAAGTGGATAGAGATGCAGCACCGCGCTGGTCCGACCTCGTGGACGTCGTACGACTACCCCAATGCCACAGGCGATCTCGGCGACGGCACGGCCATGATGGTCTACGACGCCGACAGTGCGACGTACCCCAAGAACAAGCCGGGGGCGTCGGCTCAGGCCGGCAACATCGGCTGGTACCCCGGTCCGGCAGGTCCGGACGGCAGTTACGCCACGAACCTGTGGACGTGGTCGTTGGCGATGAACTCGATGTCGAGGAACAAGCACGCGGCGTGGTTGTTCATGCAGTGGGCGACCGGGAAAGAGGCGATGTCGAAGGCAGTGCAGGGCGGCATCTATGCGGACCCGGTTCGAAAATCGGTGTTCGACGGCGTGTTCAAGGACCAGGTCGCAGATCAGGCGGGCTACCTCGAGACGTTCGAGACCGTCATCGATCAGTCCAAGATTCAGTTCACTCCGCAGAAGAAGTTCTTCGACACCACTCAGAACTGGGCGTCGGCGCTGCAGGACATCTACGGCGGCGACGACGCGCGGTCAAGACTCGACGGGCTGGCAAAGACCAACACCTCGAAGGTGAACCTGTGATGATCTTCCAGAGAGAGGCAAGCCATGGCCACGCGCACTGAAGGGGGGCGTACCGAAGGAGGGCGTACCGAAGGAGGGCACACGAGGCACGCACCTGCTCCGAAATCCTCCGCCAAGCCGGAGGTGCCGCGCTGGCGCCGAAAGCTGAGACCGTACCTGTTGTCCGTTCCGGCCGTCCTGATCGTCATCGGCATTCTGTACCCGTTCTTCGTGGGAGCGTGGTACTCGTTCCTCAACTATGCAGCGGTGAACCCCAATCCGGTGTTCGTCGGTTTCGCCAACTTCGCCAGCGTGCTCGGTGACGCCCAGTTCTGGTCGAGCGTGCGGGTTACCGGAACCTTCGCCGTCGTCGCGACCATCGTCGAAACGGTGCTCGGCGTCATCCTCGCGCTGCTGCTCAACCGATCGTCGATCGTCGGCCGGATCTTCGAGAAAGTACTGATTCTGCCCCTGATGATCGCCCCGGTGATCGCCGCGGTTGTGTGGAAGCTGATGTTCAACCCGCAGTTCGGTGTGCTCAATCACGTGCTGGGGCTGGGGAACACCTTCGACTGGCTCAGTGGTCAGAACGCGCTGTTCTCGGTGATCTTGGTAGACCTGTGGATCTTCACCCCATTCGTTGCCATCCTCGTGCTCGCCGGTATCCGATCGCTACCGAAGGAACCGTTCGAGGCCTCCGAGGTCGATGGCGCAAGCTGGTTCTACATGTTCCGCAAGCTCATGTTGCCGATGCTGTGGCCGTACATCCTCGTCGCCGTCATCTTCCGGTTCATGGACAACCTCAAGTTCTTCGACGTGCCTTGGGTTCTCACGGCCGGCGGACCGGGCGTCGCTACTCGGTCTCTGCAGATCGGCGCCTTCGAGGACTCCATCATCAACCTCGACTACTCCCGCGGCAGCACCTACATGTTCCTGCTGTGGGTCCTCGTGTTCATCACCGCACGCTTCCTGGTGAGCGTGCTCGGCAAAGCGCAGCGGCGTGCCGCTGGAGCGGAGAACTGACTCATGGCAAAGGAATTACTCCCCGGACAACGCCGCTTCACCCCGGCCTCCGTGGCGTCCGACATCGCCCTGCTGGTGTGGTTCGTGTTCTCGCTGTTTCCGATCGTGTGGATGGTGCTTCTGGCACTCAAGACCGACGCCGAGCAGACGAGCACGTACTTCGCCTTCTCGCCGACCTTCGAAAACTTCGGCACGGTACTGAGCCAACGAGGCACCGACATCACCAGCGTCGACTTCACGTCCTCGCTGCTGACGAGTTTGATCAACTGCGGGGGAGCAGTGCTCGTCTCACTGCTGATCGGTATTCCCGCTGCCTACGCTGCCGGACGCTGGCAGTACCGCGGCAGCAACGACTTGATGTTCACGATGCTCTCGTTCCGCTTCGCTCCCGAACTCATGGTCATCGTCCCGCTGTTCGTGATCTACAACCAGATCGGTCTCTTCGACACCAAGGTCGGCATGATTTGGGTACTGCAGCTGGTCACGATGCCACTCGTGGTGTGGATCCTGCGTTCCTACTTCCAGGACCTGCCCGAGGACCTCGAGCAGGCCGCTCTACTCGACGGCTACACCCGCATCCGGGCATTCGTCATGGTCGCGCTGCCCTTGGTGCGGCCAGGCATCGCTGCAGCGGCGCTGCTGGCGTTCATCTTCGCCTGGAACAACTACGTCTTCCCGCTGATCCTCTCGGACAGCAACGCCAGCACCGTCACTGTCGCGATCACCAAGTACCTCGGCGGCGGCGGCCAGGCCTACTACAACCTCACTGCGGCGGCGGCCGTCATCGCAGCACTCCCACCGTTGATCCTCGCGCTCACCATCCAGCGCTACTTGGTTCGCGGTCTGTCGTTCGGGGCGGTGAAATCCTGATGGCGAAACTCGCAGTCGAAGGACTGAGCAAGAAATACGGCAAGACGGTCGGTATTGCCGGTATCGATCTCGACATCGCGGACGGCGAGTTCTTCGTCATCCTCGGCCCGTCCGGTGCAGGCAAAACCACGACGCTGAAGTCCATCGCCGGCCTCGTCGACGTCGACGACGGTGCCGTGCACATCGGTGGCACCGACATGACGGCGGTCGAGCCGTACCACCGCAACGTCGCCATGGCGTTCGAAAGTTACGCGCTCTACCCGCAGAAGACGGTCTCGCAGAACCTGGCGTCACCGCTGAAGTCCGGTCGCACCGGCAAGTACACCAAAGCCGAACAGACCGAGCGCATCAAGTCGGTCACCACCACCTTGGGCATCGACCACCTGCTCGAGAGATTCCCGCGCGAGCTGTCGAACGGGCAGCGGCAGCGAGTGGCCCTGGGCCGAGTGCTCGTGCGCCCCGCAGACGCATACCTGCTCGACGAGCCGCTATCGCACCTCGACGCGAAGCTGCGGGCGTCCATGCGCGTCGAGCTTCGGCGGCTGGGGGAGATGTCGAAAACGACGACGGTGTACGTCACGCACGACTACCAGGAGGCCCTGGCTCTCGGCGACCGAATCGCAATCCTGCGTGAGGGGCGCGTGGTGCAGGTCGACACACCGGCGAACATCTGGCGGACACCGGCGGACACCTTCGTCGCCAAAGCGCTCGGTCAGCCCGAGATCAATCTCTACGACGCCGTGGTGGACAACGACAGGGTGCGTGTTCTGGGGGCTTCCATCGAACTGGCCGTGCCCCGCGATTCCGGGTTGAAATCCGGTGACAGTGCACGGATCGGTATGCGCCCCTGCGATATCGAGGTGTCGGCGGATAGGTCACCCGATCCGGGCAAGATGAACTTTTCCGGCACCGTCGTCCTCGCCGAAAGGCTGGGCCGCGACGTCGAGGTCTCGGTCGACGTCGGTGGCACGACCCGGACAGCGCTGATTGCGCTCTCGAAAGGTGGGCGCCACCTCGTCGAGGGAGAGAAGGTCACCGTCTCGATCGATCCTTCCGATATTCACATTTTCGAAGGCCGGGATGCAGGGTCCGAGATCGAGACCCGCAGGCTCTGTGCCGCAGATCGAAAGGACCACTGATGACCGCGACATCGACTCGGAGCCGCACTGCCGTTGCGCAAGCCTTGACTCTGGACAACCTGGTCAAGACCTATTCCTCTCGGGGACGTGAGGAGTTCAAAGCGGTCAGGGGCATCGATCTGGCGATCGAACCGGGTGAACTCGTGGCCCTGCTGGGGCCGTCGGGATGCGGCAAGACCACAACCCTGCGCATGATAGCGGGTCTCGAGACCGTCACCAGCGGTCAGATTCGAATCGGTGACCGGACCATCACCGATCTGCCGCCGGCCAAACGTGAGGTCGGAGTCGGGTTCGAGAGCTACGCGCTCTACCCCCCACTGTCCATTCGGCAGAACCTTGCATACGGACTGAAGGCCCGCAAGGTCAAGGGCGCCGACGCGCTCGTCGACGCAATCGCGCAGCGACTCGAGATGGAGGATCTTCTCGACCTTCGTCCGGCGGGCCTGTCGAGCGGGCAGAAGCAACGCGTCGCACTCGCGCGTGCCCTCGTGCGCAATCCTCCGGTGCTGTTGCTCGACGAACCGCTCTCGCACCTCGATGCCTCTGCGCGTCAGCGTGTTCGGCGTGAACTCAAGATGCTGCAGCGCGAATTCGGCTACACCACTATCGTCGTCACCCACGATCAGGTCGAGGCGCTCAGTCTCGCCGACCGTCTCGCAGTGATGAACGGAGGCGTCATTCAACAGTTCGGTACTCCGGACGAGGTGTTCGACGATCCCGCCAACCTGTTTGTCGCGGGATTCGTCGGTGAACCGCAGATCAACATCGTCGACGGTGTCGTGCGGCGCGACGGTTCGCGAGCATCCGTCGAGATCGGCAACGGGACCCTCGCGGTGAACGTGCGCGAGGTCGTCGACGGCACCGAAGTGAAGGTCGGCATCAGGCCGCAGGACGCCTCGATCCTCGCGGGGGCGCCGACGGAAGGACACATCGCCGTCTCGGTGGACTACTTCGAGCACCTGATGGAGTTCGGTCAGGCCTCTGTTTCCGCTTCGGGCAGCGCCTCTGTGCCTACTGCCGGCAGCGCCTCGATGCTCGTTCAGACTCCCGCCCGCGAGACCTACCGCACCCATGACCGGTGTGCGTTCACGGCTCCGGCCGAACGGATCTACCTGTTCGACCGCGAGTCCGGACTTCGACTTCGATGAAGGATCTGTCATGACCCGACTGTTCAACGATCCAGCGACGTTCACCGAGGACATGCTCGAGGGATTTCTCGACGCGAACTCGCGCTACGTCTGCGGTGTTCCCGGTGGCGTAGTTCGAGCGAGCACGACGCCGACAGGTAAGGCGACCGTGGTCGTCGGCGGTGGATCCGGCCACTACCCGGCCTTCTGCGGTGTCGTGGGTAAAGGATTCGCCGACGGCGCAGTGGTGGGCAATATCTTCACCTCGCCGTCCGCCGAGGACGCAGCCTCGGTAGCGCGTGCCGTCGACAACGGTGGCGGTGTGTTGTTGACGACCGGTAACTATGCCGGTGACGTCATGAATTTCGGCCTCGCAGTGCAGAAGCTGCGATCGGAGGGCATCGACGCGCGGTATCTCGCTGTCACCGACGACATCGCCAGCGCGCCTGCCGACCAGATCGCCAAGCGGCGTGGCATTGCCGGCGACTTCACCGTGTTCCGGTGCGCGTCGGCAGCCGCCGACGCCGGCTCGAACATCGATGATGTCGAACGGGTCGGGATTGCCGCGAATGATGCCACCCGCACCCTCGGTGTCGCTTTCGATGGGTGCACGATGCCCGGTGCCGCCGATCCGCTGTTCACCGTGCAGACGGGAACCATGGACCTCGGCCTCGGCATTCACGGCGAACCTGGAGTGTCATCACACGAGATGCCCTCCGCGGCCGATCTCGCCGCACTTCTTGTCGACGGGGTTCTTGCAGAGAAACCGATAGGCAGCAGTGATCGCATCGCAGTGATCCTCAACGGACTCGGCCGCACCAAGTACGAGGAGCTGTTCGTCGTGTGGCAGAGCGTGGCGCGGCTGCTTCGCGCGGCCGGACACACGATCGTCGACCCGGAGGTCGGGGAACTGGTCACCAGTCTCGACATGGCTGGTTGTTCGCTCACCGTGATGTGGCTCGACGACGAGCTCGAAAAGTATTGGACGGCACCGGCCGACACCCCGGCGTATCGAAAGGGAATCGTTGCTTCGGACACCGGTGAGCGGCGAGCGGCAGGCGCTGCCGCTGCGGCCGGGGTGGAGACCATGCCCGAGTCCGACGAGCAGTCCCGCGAGTGCGCGCGGCTGGCGACACGATCGCTCGAGGCCCTGGCCGAACGGATGGCGACGGCGGAGGGCGAGCTCGGCCGAATAGATGCCGTGGCAGGAGACGGCGACCACGGCCGCGGCATGGTCAAGGGGACTGCGGCGGCCACACTCGCGGCAGCTGATGCAGCCGCCCGCGGCGGCGGCGTGGGCTCGGTGCTGGTCGCCGCCGGCTCCGCGTGGGCCGCAAGGGCCGGCGGTACCTCCGGTGTGTTGTGGGGCGCAGCACTCACCGCCATCGGAAACGTGCTCGGCAACAACGGAACCCCGGACGACACAACTGTTTCGGAAGCACTTCGAGCGGGGTACGACGCGCTGACGGCACTCGGCGGTGCATCGCTCGGCGACAAGACGATGTTGGACGCGCTCGATCCGTTCGTCGGCGCCGTCGAACGCAGCGTTCGCGACGGCAAAGATTGGCGATCGGCCTGGGTGGAAGCCGTTCCCGTCGCACAGTCAGCCGCCGAAGGAACAGCGTCCATGCGCCCCAAGATCGGTCGAGCCCGTCCACTTGCCGAACGAAGCGTCGGCACCCCCGATGCAGGGGCGATCTCGCTCGCGATGTGCGTCGCCACCGTCTCCGCCGTCATCATCGATCAGGAAGTGTCCTTGTGAACAAGCTGCGCATTGTCGTCGGATGTGACGACGCAGGATTGCAGTACAAGCAAGCCCTGCTGGCCGATCTCGAGCAGGACGAACGAGTCGGGTCGGTGACGGATGTCGGCGTCGGAACCGACGAGCACACTGCGTATCCGCACGTCGCGGTCACGGCCGCCCGCTTGATCGCCGACGGTGACGCCGACCGCGCGCTCCTGGTGTGCGGCACCGGACTGGGTGTGGCGATCAGCGCCAACAAGGTCCCCGGCATTCGCGCCGTCACCGCACACGACAGCTTCTCCGTCGAACGCGCCGTCCTCAGCAACGACGCCCAGGTGCTGTGCATGGGTCAGCGTGTCATCGGCATCGAACTGGCGCGGCGATTGGCGAAGGAGTGGCTCGGATACACCTTCGATCCGCAGTCTGCATCCGCAGCGAAGGTCGCTGTCATAGGCGAGTACGAATCCGGCGTACTCGCCACCGCAGAGGATGCAGTGAAGGCGGCCTGCGACTGACGGTTGTGCTGGTTCAACCGGCTCAGCGGCGTGAGAACTCCGAGGCCCGGCGGATCTGATCGTCCGTCGGGCGCACACCGGTGTAGAGCACGAATTGCTCGGCGGCCTGCAGTGCAATGACCTCGGCCCCCGTGACGACGGGTATGCCGGCGGTGCGAGCAGCGGTGATCAACGGTGTCTCCGACGGCATTGCCACCACATCGAACACAGCGCTCGCCGAGTGGATCTGCTCGTCGGTGTACGGCGAGGCGTCGGCATCCGGGCCGCCGGCCATGCCTACGGGCGTGACGTTGACGAGTAGGTCCGCCGGGAGCGCCTCGCGAGAGAAGCGGTAGCCGTAGGCCTGGGCCAGCGCCGGCCCGGTTTCGGTGTTGCGCGCGATCACCGTTCCGTTCGTGAACCCCGAATCGCGGAGTGCGGCAATGACTGCCTTGGCCATGCCGCCGCTTCCCGTCACAGCCACCGAGAAGTCATGGGAGAAGCCGGAGCTTCGCAACAGGCTCGCGACGGCCTGATAGTCGGTGTTGTACGCGTGCAGTTCGCCGTCTTCGTTGACGATGGTGTTGACCGATTCGATGGCGCTCGCCGACTCGTGCATCACGTCCACGAGGTCGATGACAGCCTCTTTGAACGGCATGGACACCGCGCAGCCACGAACTCCGAGAGCGCGCACACCACCCACCGCAGCAGCCAGATCGGTTGTGGTGAAGGCTTTGTAGATGTAGTTCAGCTCGAGTTCGTCGTAGAGGTAGTTGTGGAAGCGGGTGCCCACATTGCTGGGGCGGCCCGACAGCGACATGCACAGTTGGGTCTCACGGTTGAGGAACTCTCGCGACATCGTCGACACCCTACCCTCAGCACCGCTCGGCGACAGCGGCGAGCGTGTGCTGGTCTGCCTCGGTGATCGGCAACGTGTACTGCGCGGCGACGGACAGATACTTGCCCGCATAGAAGCAATGGTAGGCCGCGTTCGGCGGCAGCCATTGTGCCGGAGTGGCGTCGCTCTTGGACTGGTTCTGCGATCCGTCCACCGCCATCAGATTGAACTCGATGTCGTTGGCGAAGCGGATGCGTTGGTCGAGAGACCAACCGTAGGCGCCCATGTCCCAGGCCGCGGCGAGTGGATAGATGTGGTCGATCTGAATCTTCGATGCGTCCGCTTTGGCGAACTGCACGAGCTCGCCCGTGTACGGATCGGCCAGTACACCGGAAATCACGACGCAGTTTCGGGTGCCCTCGCGGAACTGCACCTCGGTCAGCGACAGCGCCAACACGTTGTCGCGGGTGCCACACCCGTCGTGTCCGCCGGGGCCGTCGTAGTCGTCGGTCCAAGCGGGTCCGAACACGCATCCCTCACCCTGTTTGCAGCCGCGCTCGTAGCCGACGGGGTCGGGCCGGGCGGCAACGATCTGCACCATCGTGAGCAGTTCCTCGATCGAAGCCCGTGTGGGGCTGCCCGGCGCCGGTGGCGCCGGTGCCAGGCCGGGGATGCCGCTGGGTGCGCAGGACCCGAGCGAGGACAAAGCCGACAGTGCCACCGCGACCACGATCAACAGCAGCGCTGTACGCAGTTTCTTCACTCACGCCCCATCGTCGAACCGTTCGTCTCGCCGGGTTACCCCGCCGAGACAGCTTCATCGAGACAGAGTGTGCCGCATGGCACCGACAGGATCACCGCCCCGACCCATGCAACTGCGAAACTCATGCAACGGCGCAACTCATGCAACTTCGATGACCACCTTGCCCAGCACGTGCCCGGTCTCGACGAGTGCCAAGGCTTCGCCGGCCCGCTCGAGCGGGAACAGATGATCTATCCGAGGGTGAATCACACCTGTCGAGGCCGATTCGGCGAGACGGGCGAACGCGGCGGTGGATCTATCGCGTTCGACACCCGATCCGCCGAGAGTCATTGCCGTCACCGGATCCGCCACACTGATGATCTTGGCCCCGGACAGCACCAGCGATGCTGCGTTGCGCAGGGTGTCGCCGCCGACGAGATCGAGAATCCCGTCGACGGTCTCGGTTATCTCTGCAGCAAACCTCTCGCCCGATTCGACGAACCGCGCACCGAGGCTTCTCACCCAATCGCGTTTGCTCTCACTCGCCACGGCGATGGTGTCGACCCCGTCGGCGCGCGCGAGTTGTAGAGCCGCCGAACCCACTCCGCCGCCCGCACCGAGCACGAGCAGCGTGTCCTCCTTCCGCAAGGCGAGAGCGTTCAGTGCGTCGTACGCGGTCCCCGCGGCAACTGGCAAGGTGGCCGCCGTGGCGAATGTGATCGCCTCGGGCTTGTGGGCTGTGTTCGAGGCATTGAGCACCGTGTACTGCGCGTAGGCACCGTGACCCGATGCGGTCGCGCCGAAGACGTGATCGCCCACCGAGAACCCGTCGGCGTGCGGTCCTACCTGAACAACTGTGCCGGCCACCTCCCGGCCGAGAACCGCAGGCAGACTCGTCTGCACCGTGTCCTTTCGGTTGCCCGCCCGAACCTTCCAGTCGGCCGGATTGACCCCGGCCGCGTGCACTGCAACCAGTAGCTGCCCCTGACCGGGGTCGGCGATGGGAATGTCGAGAAAGTACTCGGTTTCAGGTCCGCCGTACTCACTGAATCCATAAGCGATCATCTACATACTGTGTCAAATGTCCGAATGGGCAGTTGGTGCGGTGACCCATTCACGCTGCAAATCGGCGAATTCCCAGCATCGCGGTCGGCAAGTGGAACGCCACACTCGGGTGCGTTCGGCTGTGGTGATTGGATGGACGGATGCTTCACGGTCTCTGGTCTCCAGGCGCTGGACTGAAGCTGTGGGACGACGAGACCCACACCGGTTCCGAGCCGGATCTGCCGTCGGCGCACGCACATGTCCTGGGCCGCACGTTCCGTCATCGAGTGGAGGTCTCCTTTCCTCCCGCCGGCGGTCAGTCCCACTCCGCGAAAATTCCTGCAATCGGGCTCGCACCGGCCGATGCCGCGGACCTGCTGCTCCGTACCCCGGAGGAGCACGCCGGAATCTCCGGAGACCTCCGCTACCTGGCGCATGTCGCCCGCGGAATCGAGCGCTGGGTGCGCGGCGGACGCGTCGTGCCGACGCTCGTGCTGCTCGACGGTCAGTGGTGGCCGAGGTGGCGGCTGGTCGGCGGCGAACGCCAGCGCGCATGGGCGAGCGAGCTGGCGGTGGCGATGCCGGCGGTCCAGCGGGCCGTGGGCAGACCCAAGGCGGTGCTCGACGACATCCTTGCCGAGCTCACCGATCCCATCGTCAGATCCGTTCTGGGGCGACCGAGCGCCGAGCATCCTCTGCTGACGGCACTGGTCCGTGACGATGTATACGTCGAGGGCACACAACAGGCCGCCGGCTTGCTCGACAAGTGGCGCGCGAGTCTCACCGTCGACGAACCCTCACTCGTGCTGCGACTACTGGAACCCGATGACGATGCCGAAGGAACCGAGGACGAGGCGTTGTGGACCCTGCAGGTCTGTCTTCGTGCCGAAGGTGAAGCTCCCGTTCCGGTCCCGATGAACCGCAGGATGGACGCGGCTCTGCTGAGCACGGCTGTGCGGAAGCTCGGCGAGGCGGTGAGTGCTTATCCGCTGCTGCGTGAGCTCCCCAAGCAGGAGGGCACCCTGGATCTGCTGTTGCCGACGTCGGTCGTCATCGACCTCGTCGAACACGGAGCCGCGGCCATGCAGGCGACCGGCACCACGATTCTGCTGCCACGAGCCTGGACGCGGCTCGACCCGTCGATGCGTCTACGCGTCGAGTCACCCCCGGTGACCAAGGCCGCAGCCGACCGTGCCGTCGGAATGGACGAGCTCGTGTCCTACGACTGGCAGCTTCAGCTCGGCGACATGGTGCTGACCGAGGCCGAGATGCATCGGCTCGCGGTGGCGAAGGGAGATTTGGTTCGACTGCGGGGGCAGTGGGTGCTCGCCGACGGTGGCCAGCTGGCGCGGGCCGCGAAATACGTTGCCGAACATCACGGTGACGGGACGCCGCTGGGCGCGTTGATGCGCGAGATGACACTGGCCGACCCGCCGCCCGCGCCGGTGCAGGACATTCGCGCGGGTGGGTGGGCCGCGGCGCTGCTCGAACCGGGCGCGGTGCCGGAGCAGATCGCGTTGCCGGCCGGGGTGAACGCAACTCTGCGCCCCTACCAGCAACGCGGCCTGGACTGGTTGGTCTACATGAGCAGACTCGATCTGGGCGCTGTCCTGGCCGACGATATGGGCCTGGGTAAGACGCTGCAGGTGCTGGCTCTGCTCGCGCACGAGCAGAGCCCGACTCCCACGTTGCTGGTCGCGCCCATGTCGGTGGTGGGCAACTGGCAGCGTGAGGCAGCCAAGTTCACCCCGGCTCTGCGCGTGATGGTGCATCACGGGCCGGCGCGTCTGACCGGCGTCGAGTTCGACGCGGCTGTCCTCGAACACGATCTCGTCGTGACGACGTATGCGCTCATGGCCAAGGATCGTGCGCAACTCGGCGAACAGAGCTGGCGCCGACTGGTACTGGACGAGGCGCAGCACATCAAGAATTCCGGCACCGTCCAGGCCAAGGCGGCGGTCGCCATTCCCGCCGAGCACAAGCTCGCTCTGACCGGTACGCCGGTGGAGAACCGACTCGACGAACTACGCTCGATCCTCGATTTCGCGAACCCCGGAATGTTGGGCAAGCCCGCCGATTTCCGCAAGCGTTTCTCGGTGCCCATCGAGCGCGAGCAGGACGAGGGTGCGGTCTCTCGGCTGCGCGCGATCACCTCACCTTTCGTGTTGCGCCGGGTCAAGACCGACCCGTCCGTCATCTCGGATCTGCCGGAGAAGAACGAGATGACGGTGCGGTCCAATCTGTCCGCCGAGCAGGCTGCGCTGTACAAAGCAGTCGTCGACGACATGCTCGCGCAGATCGCCGACGCGAAAGGCATGAAGCGCAAGGGGGCGGTGCTGTCGGCGCTGACACGGCTCAAACAAGTGTGCAACCATCCGGCGCATTTCCTCTCCGACGGCTCGCCGGTGCTCAAGCGAGGCCAGCACCGCTCCGGCAAAATCGCGCTGGTGGAGGACATGCTGGATTCGATTCTCGGTGAGCACGAGAAAGCGTTGCTGTTCACACAGTTTCGGGAGTTCGGTGAACTCGTTGCACCGTATTTCGCGGAGCGGTTCGGCACCGCTGTCCCGTTCCTGCACGGCGGGGTCAGCAAGACCAAGCGCGACGCCATGGTCGAGTCGTTCCAGAGCGAGGACGGCCCGCCGATCATGATGCTCTCGCTCAAGGCCGGTGGCACCGGCCTGAACCTGACAGCAGCCAATCACGTTGTGCATCTGGATCGCTGGTGGAACCCCGCCGTCGAGAATCAGGCGACGGACCGCGCTTTTCGTATCGGTCAGCGCAAGAACGTTCAGGTTCAGAAGTTGCTGTGCGTCGGAACGGTCGAGGAGCGCATCGACTCGATGCTGGTGTCCAAGCAGGACTTGGCCGATCTTGCGGTCGGTACCGGGGAGAACTGGGTGACGGAGATGAACACCGCGGAGCTTCGTGAGCTGTTTCGTCTCGGCGAGGATGCGGTGGGTGAGTGATGGCCGATTTCAGTCAGTACGGGAAGCGTCGAAAGGCCAAGGGGGGCATTGAGTCCCGAAACAAGCGCGGCGCGTTCGGGCAGACCTGGTGGGGACGGCACTTCGTCACCGCCATGGAGGATCTGGCCGATCCGGGGCGGATTGCACGCGGTCGGACGTACGCGCGTCAGGGGCAGGTCCTCAATCTCGGTGTCGAACGCGGTCAGTTCTACGGCGAGGTGCAGGGTAGCCAGCTCGAGCCGTTCTCGGCCTCCGTCACCGTCGAACCGCTCACGCAGGGCGAGGTTGCGGCATTGGTGGGCCGAGTGAAATCCAATCCGGGCATGCTCGCGGAACTGGCCTCCAATGCGATTCCGCAGGCGTTGGCGTCGACGCTGTTGCCGCACGATCGGGGGCAACTCGATTTCGACTGTTCCTGCCCCGACGACGGGTGGCCGTGCAAGCACGCTGCTGCGCTGATGTACATCGCGGCCGAGCACATCGACTCCTCGGCGGCGACCATCCTCACTCTGCGCGGGGTGGACCTCGATGAACTCATCGAAGGTGTCGGAGACGCGGAGGTGGAGTTCGATCGCGACGACTGGTTCGGCGATGCCACGCGGCTGCCCGCGCTGCCTATGGTCGACTTCTCGCCGGCGATGGACGACCTCGACCCGCTGCTTCTGCGGCGGGTGCTTCGCGCGGGCGGCGCTGAGGAGAACGAGGTCAGCCGGGCTGTCGCCGATCTGAAAGCGTTCTACACCCGCCTGTAGGCGCCTTCGGCGCATGTGAGTGGAAGTACATAGCCCGCTATGTACTTCCACTCACGTAGAGAATGGACATACGTGGACATCCAACTATAGGATGAGCACACTTAATTTCTCGTATCTGAACAGGACGGATCTCATGCGCGAACTCACGCATTTCATCGGCGGCAAGCACGTCTCCGGCGAGTCGGGCAACTTCGGCGACGTCTTCGACCCCAACACCGGCGAGGTTCAGGCCAAGGTGCCTCTCGCCAGTGATGCCGAGGTCGAGGCGGCCATCGCCGACGCCGCACAGGCGCAGGTCGAATGGGCGAGCTGGAATCCGCAGCGACGCGCCCGCGTCCTGATGAAGTTCCTGGCGCTGATCAATCGCGATATGGACGAGTTGGCTCGGCTGCTCTCGAGTGAGCACGGCAAGACCATCGCCGACGCCAAGGGTGATGTGCAGCGAGGACTCGAGGTCGTCGAGTTCGCCACCGGCATTCCGCACCTGCTCAAGGGCGAGTACACCGAGGGCGCAGGCGGCGGAATCGATGTCTACTCGATGCGTCAGCCGCTCGGCGTCGTCGCCGGCATCACCCCGTTCAACTTCCCGGCAATGATCCCGCTGTGGAAGGCCGGACCCGCGATCGCCTGCGGCAACGCCTTCATTCTCAAGCCGTCCGAGCGTGACCCGTCCGTACCGCTCAAGCTGGCCGAACTCTTCCTCGAAGCAGGCCTTCCGCCAGGGGTGTTCAACGTCGTCAACGGCGGCAAGAACGCCGTCGACGTGCTGCTCAACGACGATCGCGTCAAGGCCGTCGGCTTTGTCGGATCCACCCCCATCGCGCAGTACATCTATGAGACGGCAGCCAAGAACGGTAAGCGCGCACAGTGCTTCGGCGGCGCCAAGAACCACGCCCTCGTCATGCCCGATGCCGACCTCGACCAGGTCGCCGACGCGCTGCTCGGTGCCGCGTACGGATCCGCAGGCGAGCGTTGCATGGCCATCTCGGTTGCCGTTCCCGTCGGCGAGGAGACCGCAGACGCCCTGGTCGCCAAGCTGACCGAGCGTGTCGCGAAGCTGAAGATCGGCCGCTCCGACGACGAGGACGCAGACTTCGGTCCGCTTGTCGGCAGCGACGCGTTGAAGCGGGTCAACGACTACACCCAGATCGGTGTGGACGAGGGCGCCGAGCTCGTCGTCGACGGCCGTGGCTTCAGTCTCGAAGGCCACGAGAACGGATTCTTCGCCGGTGCAACGCTGTTCGACAAAGTGACGACCGACATGCGGATCTACAAGGAAGAAATCTTCGGACCGGTCCTGATCGTCGTGCGGGCGAAGGACTACGAGGACGCGCTGCGTTTGCCGTCCGAGCACGAGTACGGCAACGGCGTCTCGATCTTCACCCGAGACGGTGACACCGCTCGTGACTTCTGCTCGCGGGTCCAGGTCGGCATGGTCGGGGTCAACGTTCCGATCCCCGTGCCGATCGCGTACCACACGTTCGGCGGCTGGAAGAAGTCCGGATTCGGCGATCTGAACCAGCACGGACCGGACTCGGTGCGGTTCTACACCAAGACCAAGACCGTCACTCAACGCTGGCCGTCCGGCAAGAAAGAGGCTGCTGCAAACCACTTCGTCATCCCGAACATGGACTGACGCATGTTCACACTCACGGAGGACGAGCGGGCGATCAACGAGACGGTCAGGGACTTCGCCGACGAGTTCCTCGCCCCGAACGCTGTCGAATGGGACCAGAGCAAACACTTCCCGGTGGACGTGCTGCGCAAAGCCGCCGGCTTGGGAATGGGCGGAATCTACATCGGCGAGGACGTCGGTGGTTCCGGGCTGACCAGGCTCGACGCGGCCCGGATCTTCGAGCAACTCGCCACGGGTGACCCGTCCATCGCTGCGTACATCTCCATCCACAATATGGTCGCGTGGATGATCGACACCTACGGCAACGAGGAGCAGCGTCGCCGCTGGGTGCCGGGCCTGTGCTCGATGGACCAGTTGGGCAGCTACTGCCTGACCGAGCCCGGCGCCGGTTCGGATGCGGCGGCATTGAGTACCAAGGCTGTGCGCGACGGCGACGACTACATCCTCAACGGCGTCAAGCAGTTCATCTCGGGCGCGGGAACATCGGATGTCTACGTCGTGATGGTGCGGACCGGTGACGCCGGACCGAAGGGGATTTCGGCGATCATCGTCCCGAAGGAGTCGGAGGGTCTGTCCTTCGGCGCCAACGAGAAGAAGATGGGATGGAACGCCCAGCCGACGAGGCAGGTTGTCTTCGAGGATGTTCGGGTGCCGGTGGCGAACCTGCTGGGCAACGAGGGGGACGGCTTCCGGATCGCGATGAACGGCCTCAACGGTGGCCGGCTCAACATCGCGGCATGTTCGATCGGGGGCGCGCAGAGTGCACTCGACAAGGCTGTTGCGTATCTGCTCGAACGCCGGGCATTCGGTGCCCGGTTGCTCGACGCGCAAGCGTTGCAGTTTCGTCTCGCTGACATGAAGACCGAGCTCGAAGCCGCGCGCACGATGCTACTGCGCGCTGCCGACGCGTTGCAGAACGACGCTCCCGACAAAGTCGAACTGTGTGCAATGGCAAAGAGATTCGCCACCGATACCGGTTTCGAGGTCGCGAACGACGCACTGCAGTTGCTCGGCGGCTACGGTTACCTCGCGGAGTACGGTGTGGAGAAGATCGTTCGCGATCTGCGTGTGCACCAAATCCTCGAAGGAAGCAACGAGATCATGCGAGTCGTCGTGGCTCGCTCGATTGTGGGAGCAGCATGACAGAGCCTCAGGTTATGTTCGACGAGCGTGGTGGTGTCGGCCGTATCACGCTGAACCGCCCGAAAGCCATCAATGCGCTGAACCATGCGATGGTGCGTGAGATTGCGCCGCAGCTCGACGCGTGGGCCGCGGACGAGAGCATCGACACGGTGCTGTTGGTGGGAGCCGGCGAGCGCGGTCTCTGCGCGGGCGGCGACATCGTGTCGATCTATCACGACGCGAAGGATGGCGGGACCGGGACGAAGGACTTCTGGCGTGAGGAGTACATCCTCAATGCGGCGATCGCTCGGTTCTCCAAGCCGTATGTCGCGATCATGGACGGCGTCGTCATGGGTGGTGGCGTCGGATTGTCTGCGCATGCGAACACTCGCATCGTCACCGAACGCTCCAAGATCGCGATGCCCGAGGTCGGGATCGGTTTCATCCCCGACGTCGGTGGCACGTACCTGCTCGCCCGTGCGCCGGGTGAACTCGGCACGCATCTCGCTCTGACGACGGCGCGTATGGACGCAGCCGACGCCATCGCGGCCGGCTTCGCAGATCACTTCATGCCCTCGGAGAACTTGGAGAAGTTCTACCAGGCGCTGGAGTCCGGTTCGGTCTCGGATGCATTGTCCGAGTTCACCGAGCCTGCACCGGAATCGACGCTGGCCGGTGCTCGCGCATGGATCGACGAGGCCTACAGTGCCGACACCGTCGAGGAGATCCTCGATCGTCTTCGTCGCAGCGCCGCGCCCGAGGCACAGAAGGCAGCCGGCGACATCGAGTCGAAGTCGCCCGTCGCCCTCAAAGTGACGTTGAAGTCGCTGCGCAGTGCCGCCCAGGCATCCTCGCTCGAGCAGGTGTTGAACGAGGAGTACCGGGTTTCTCTCGCGAGTCTGAGCTCACACGATCTCGTCGAAGGGATTCGCGCGCAGGTCGTGGAGAAGGACCGAAACCCCGCGTGGTCACCGGCGACTCTCGCAGACGTGACACAGGACGATGTCGATCGGTACTTCGAGCCCCTGGGCGACGCCGAACTGAAACTGGAGACAGCATGAGTGAGAAGACAATTGGGTTCATCGGTCTCGGCCATATGGGCGGACCGATGGCGGCGAACCTCGTCGCAGCCGGGTACACCGTGCAGGGTTTCGACCTGGTGCCGGCCGCGCTCGAGCAGGCGAAGTCCGACGGGGTCACCGTCGTCGACTCGGCGCTCGCGGCCGTGCAGGATGCTTCCATCGTGGTCACGATGCTTCCCAACGGGCGTCTCGTCCTCGACCTGTATGCGGATCTGCTGCCCGCTGCGGCGCCCGGCACGTTGTTCGTCGATTCCTCGACAATCGATGTCGCCGATGCGCACGCCGCGCACAAGATGGTTCAGGCGGCCGGTCACCGCGGGCTCGACGCACCTGTCTCGGGTGGCGTCGGGGGAGCGGCGGCCGGAACACTGACGTTCATGGTCGGTGGATCGGAGGACGATTTCGCCTCCGCTGCTGAGATTCTCGATGTCATGGGCCGAAAGGTCGTGCACTGCGGCGCAGCAGGGAACGGTCAGGCGGCGAAGATCTGCAACAACATGATTCTCGGTGTCTCGATGATCGCGATCAGCGAGGCCTTCGTTCTCGGCGAGAAGTTGGGTCTGAGCAACCAGGCGTTGTTCGACGTTGCCTCGACCGCTTCGGGCCAGTGCTGGGCCCTGACGACCAACTGTCCGGTACCCGGTCCCGTTCCCACCAGTCCCGCCAACAATGACTACAAGCCCGGTTTCGCGGCGGCGTTGATGGACAAGGATCTGTCACTCGCGGCGAACGCGCTGCGAGACAACGGAGTCGACGGTGTGCTCGGTCTGCAGGCCGCCGAGTTGTACGCGCGGTTCAAGGGTGAATCGGGTGGCGGCACCGACGTCGATTTCTCCGGCATCATCAACGATATCCGCGCACGATCGACAGGACCCAATTCATGAGCGAGTACGAGACCATCCTGGTCGAACGCCGGGGACGCGTAGGAATCATCACGCTCAACCGTCCGAAAGCACTCAACGCGTTGAACTCGCAGTTGATGCGTGAAGTCGTCTCCGTCGTCGACGATTTCGATCGTGACGAGGGCATCGGGGCGATCCTCGTCACCGGTTCGGAAAAGGCATTCGCGGCCGGTGCGGACATCAAGGAGATGCAGCCGAAGTCGTACATGGACGTCTATCTCGACGATTTCTTCACTGCGTGGGATCGGCTGTCTGCGGCGCGCACTCCGCTGGTGGCCGCGGTTTCCGGTTACGCCCTCGGCGGCGGATGCGAGTTGGCGATGCTGTGCGACGTGCTCATCGCGGCTGACACCGCGGTGTTCGGTCAACCCGAGATCAAGCTGGGTGTCATCCCGGGTATCGGTGGTTCGCAGCGCCTCACTCGTGCGGTGGGCAAGGCCAAGGCCATGGAGATGTGCCTGACGGGTCGCAACATGAAGGTCGAGGAGGCCGAGCGTGCGGGCCTGGTGTCGCGAATCGTTCCGGCTGCGGATCTACTCGACGACGCCATCGCCACCGCCACCACCATTGCCGAGATGTCGCTGCCGATCGCGATGATGGCCAAGGAAGCGGTGAACCGTTCCTACGAGAGCACTCTCGCCGAGGGTGTTCGGTTCGAGCGTCGGTTGTTCCACTCGACATTCGCGACGGAGGACCAGAAGGAAGGGATGGCGGCGTTCGTCGACAAGCGTCAACCGACGTTCGTCAACCGCTGACCGCTCGACAGTAGGGCCGCCCCGCGCGCGGACACGAGCTCGGGGCGGTGCGGAATCACGATGCGAGGGCCGAGTTTCGACTCGAAGGCCACCGCGATCGATGCGATGTTCGCGCCGCCCCCGAGCAGCACGATCGATGCCGGTTCGATACCGGACAGTTCGATGGTTTGCTCGACGATCATCCTCGCGTACCGAACCGGCCCGGCGGTGATGTCGTCGAAATCTCTGCGCGTGAACACGTGATTGCCACGGCCGTCCAGGTCGCGAGCATTGACGACCCCGCCCTCGCTCAATCTCTCCTTGATCGACCGCGCCGTATCGACATCGGTGCGAACACCGTGGACGGCGAGGTGGCGTCGGACCAGTTGGTCGAGGTCGTCTCCGCCGAAGGACGTGGCCCGCTGCGAGGTGACCATGGCTCCCCTCGCCAGATCGACGACGGATACGCTCATCCCGGTGCTGCCCAGATCGCACAGCACTGTGGCCCCGTGTGCGGGAACGGTTCCGGTGAAACGAAGGTAGCGGAGCTGAGCTATGGTATCGGGCACCAACTGGGCCGAACCCACATCTTCACGCGCATCGAACTCGTCGCCCGAGCGGTAGGCGATCGCCGAATGCTCGACGTGCACATCGAGTGTGGACGCAACTGCATGAAGAGCTGAAATAGCGTCGACGACGGTCGATGGCAGCGATCGGTCTCGTCGGCGACGAACCGTCCGGGTCGCAAGCGGCGCGCGGTGCGGACTGTCCAGGTGAGTCAGAATTGCTCGCGCACCGTGTGCACCCGCCCCGACACCCACTACCAACATCGAGCTACTCCCACCTGGCGCGACCCCCCGCCGCGTTCCGGATTCATTTCATCACGGATCGACGCCGGTCGGCGCGTCTCACCAGGTAGGCGCCGTGCCGGTGTCGTCGAAATCACCGGCTGCCCTCCTGAGTTCGGCAAGGATTCGAACCAGCGAGGTGAGCTTGTCGTCGCTGAGGCCCGGCTTCGCGAACACCTGATCGTTGAGCCTTTCCGTGGCATCGACCGCCAGCTTGCGACCGGATTCGGTGATCTCCACCAGCGTCGTCCGACGGTCGCTCGGATGCGGCGTCCTGCGAACGTATCCTGCTGTCTCGAGCCGGTCCACCGCATTGGTGACACTGGTGGGATGAACCTGTAAGCGTGCGCTGGCCTTCGCCATCGGCAGGGCGCCGTTCTTGGTGAAGGTGAGCAAGGTCAGCAACTCGTATCGCGAGAACGTCAACCCGGTGGGTTTGAGAACTTCCTCCACACGGGCGAGCATGATCTGCTGAGCACGCATCAGCGAGGTGACTGCAGCCATGCCGTCGGCGACATTTCCCCACCCGTGCTTGGTCCACTGACGATGAGCCTCTGCGATGGGGTCGAGTGGAAGGCGCGACGAAGCAGACATGCTGTCCATCCTCCCACGACGATGGCCTGTGAGACGCTTCCGATGGCTCGGGTCAGCGCGCGGCGGAAGGCTTGCGCGCGACGCTGACGGCGAACTTGGCATCGCCGTGCCACGGCCTCAGATCCCACGTCGAAAAGCGGTGCTCCAATTCGAGCCCGACCGCGGCCAGATCCTCGTCGAACTGGCCCACGGTGTACCCCCGGTCGGTGGCGAACCCGGCGACGAACACCCCGCCAGGAACGAGATGAGCGGCGAAGTTCGACAGCGCCGCGCGCTCGGTCCCCGGCGTCATGAACACCATGACATTGCCGGCAGTGACGACGGCATCGAACTGAACGCCCAGGTCGAGCTCGGTCAGATCGGCCTGGTGGACGGTGAGGTCGGTGTGCGCTCGGGCGGCTTCGACGAACACCGGATCGAGGTCGACGGCGGTAACCCGATGGCCCCGACGCGCCAACTCGGCGCCGAGTCGTGCGGTGCCGCAACCGGCATCGAGCACCGAACTCTTTCGCGCCAGCAGCGCATCGAGCATCCGCGCTTCTCCGTGCAGATCCGCGCCGCGCTTTTCGAGCTCCGCGAACCGTTCCACGTACTGCCGGGATTGGGCCTCGGTGTTTTCGCTCTGCCAGCGTGTGGGGGCCATGCATCGAGCTTATCGGTGCTCCCCGGAACGCCGCTGCTCCCCGAACCGCCTGTCCACCTCGTCGCCGTCGAGCCCGAACTCTTCGAGGGTGTACTTGTGCGAGGGACGTCTGGCACCTGTTCGACTCTCGGCGTCGATCGCGTCCATCGCGAGACGCGCGTCCTCGCTCATGCCCAGTCCGAAATGCCGATACACCTGTTCCACCGTGCCGAGCGGGTCGGCGACGAACTCGTGATAGTCGACGTCGAAGAACTGTGCGGGGTTCGCTTCGGCCCTCGCGGCGGCGAAGGTGTGCAACCCGCGTTCCCAGAGGTCGAGCTGTGTTCGCCCGATCACGCTACCGGTGAACTTGGTGCTCCAGCCCGCGGTTGCGTGCTCGGCCAAGCTGCAGGTAGATGGCATGATCGTGCGGGCCTCCCGGTGTGTCTGGATTACCAGGGCGTCGGGATAGACCGTCAAAAGGTCCTCCAGCGCGAACAGGTGGCTCGGATTCTTCAGCACCCACCGCCGCTCCGAGTCGTGCAATCCGATCAGCTGCAGGTTCCGGCGGTGACGTGCGTAGGCATTAGTGCCAACTTTGCTCGGCCAGCCACGAGGAGTACGTCGGCAGGTACGCCAGGCACTCGTAGGCGACCGATTGCACCGATTGGCGCAGCAGCTGCCAGCATTCTTCGACCTCGCCGGCAGACATGTAGTGCACCCCCATGAACTCGGGATGTTCTGTGTGGTGTTGCGCGAAGCCCTGCTCGATGTGTGCGAACACCGGATTGGTGGCCCACGTTTCCCGAGGAGGTCGAGGCTGTGGCACCTCGGTGAGCCACATCTCGAGTCCCTGATGAGCGGGGTCGGCCGTCAGCAGCCGATGCAGCGCAGTGGTACCTGTTCGGGGGAGCCCGGTGACGAAGATCGGGCGCTCGATCGAGACCTCGGCATGCTCGGGGTACTGCTTCCACGCCGATTCGCTCAACAGGCGGGCGACCAACGCCCCGCGTAGAAAGAAGCGACTCATCTTCGACCCGAGCGGAGTGAGCTCGGCATCTCGCCGGTACGACTCGAGCAGCACTTCCAGCGCCTCGCTGTAGTCGTCGGTTCCGAAGTCGGTGAGGCCGCTGGCCCTGCTCGCCGAGGCGTGCAGGTCCTCTGCGGTGCCGACATCCGTGCGTTCGGTACTGGTCACATCGAGCTCCTAGTGGTGGTATTCGCCGCAGTTGACGTCGAGGCATTGACCGGTGATGGCGCGGGCCCCGGGCGAGGCGAGAAACACCACGGCGTCGGCGATCTCGTCGGGTTCGGGTAGGCGTCGCAGGTCGATGCCGGCGGCTGTCTGCTGGTAGATCTGTTCGCTGGTGGTGCCGTACTTGCGCGCCGCGTGCGCGAAGTACCCCTTGAGTGTTTCGCCCCAGATGTAGCCCGGTGCAACGGTGTTGACGCGGATGCCCTGTGGGCCGAGCTCGCTGGCGAGGGTCTGCGACATCGCGAGCAACGCCGCCTTGGCGATCTTGTAGCTCCCGTACTTGGGCTGCGAGTGCCGGATGACGGCGGAGTTGATCATCACTATCGAGCCGCCGGATTCGGCCAAGGCCGGGGTGAACAGCTGGCAGAGCCGAAGTGTGCCGAACAACGACAACTCGAGGCCGTTGCGGATGACAGAGGGATCGGTGTGCGCGAAATCCTTCATCGACGGGTTCGCGAAGGCATTGTTGACCAGGGCATCGACATGGCCGAATGCGTCGATGGCCGCGGTGACCAGGGCCGCCGACGAGTCCTCGTCCGTGATATCGGTGGTCACCGTGACTGCTCGGCGCCCCAGCGCGCCCACTTCCCCGGCCACCGACTCCATACACGTGGTGGAGCGAGCCGCGAGGACAACATCTGCGCCGGCGGCGGCGCTTTGTAGCGCGATCGATCGACCGAGGGAGGGGCCGACGCCCGAGACCACGACCACCTTGCCGGCGAGCGCGCCGGTTCCCATTCCGCCGGTCATCCCAGCATCCGTTCGTCGACGCCCCGGCGTCGGGCGGCGATTCTTCGTGCGAAATCCTCGGGGGTGATCGTGTTCTGCTCGTAGTAGGGCAGTCGCGAGGGCACATCGTCGATGTCGACGACTTCGACGGTGGGGCCGTCGGCCGAGGTCAGCTCTCGTGACACTCGTTGCCAGCGGATCTGCGCGTAGCCGCGTGCGTGTCCGGTGGTCTCGATCCAGTTCGCCACATGCGGGTTCTGCTCACTGACAACGAGTCTCATCATGCCGTCGGGGTCGGTCTGAGCTTGATCGGAGGTCAGCGAGGTTTGGTGGTGGATGTAGTCGAGCGAGACGTACCACATGCTGCCGAGCTGGAATCCCTGATACGGCGCATCGGATTTCGGAACGGTGACGATCATGGCCTGGTCCGCCTGCAATTGGTAGTGACCGGCCGAGGAGTATTGGGTGCTCAAGCCGCCTGGTGTCAGGCGTGGTTCGGTCAGGGTGTTGACCTCGAGCTTCAGGTAGAACCAGTGCGGAAACTGCAGAAACGTGTTCAACCTGCCGAGGAGCATCTTTCCGGCCGTCGCATATCGTTTTGCCACGTCGTTCTTCGTCGGCCGGTTCGGTTCCTCGCGCTCCTCGCCGACGCGGCGAATGGTCAGCGTGCCGCGCGCGGCCGACCAGTCGTTGTACACCTCTCGCACCACGAGCATCGACGATCCTTCACCCAGGGTGAAGTGGTTGGCCTGCTCGGACGGGCGGCCGAAGTGCAGCTCGAAGGTGCCGTCGGATGCGATGTCGATGGAGCGATCGTCGAATGCGGTGAGACTGTCGGGAACGTCGACGGGCGAGTAGTCTCCCGCCAGAATTTGAAAACTCAGATCTGTTGTGGTGCCTCGTCTTCCGGCGACGACATACTCGTGATCGGCGTCGATGTTGGCGTGGAAGTACAGGGTGTCGGGGTTGTCCAACCCCATCTTGGTGTAGGGCCCGGTGGAGGAGGCGAAGAAGGGGAATCGGGGGTCGTAGGCCCACGCCATCTGAATCGACGCGCGGATGCTCCCCGCCAGGTACTCGTAGCCTTCCACCAGGTCCTGCTCGGTGAGTATGTGTGGCGCGGCTTCGATGATCTTCTCGGCTGCTGCGATCGCGTCGGTCAGGGGGTCGGTGGGCACGCCCATCTCCTCGGATTATTGGTACATATATGTACCGGTGTGGTAGAACTGGTTCGAATCGACAATAGAACTTGTTCTAGTGAGGGTCAATGAGTACGCGCTCGTCTCCACCCACCGACCGTGTCGTGTCGGTCCTGAACTACCTCGTCGCGCGGAGCGGGCGCAGGTTCGGGCTCTCGGAACTCGCGCGGGCTCTCGAGCTGAGCAAACCGACATGCCTGGGCATCCTCACCTCGCTGGTCGAGGCGGGCTACCTGGTCCGCGACCCGGTCTCGGTCACCTACGGTCTGGGTCCGGCGCTGATCGCCGCCGGTCGCGCCGCACAGAACGGTTTCGCCATCGGACCGGTGGCGCGCAAGCATCTCGCCGAACTCAGCGAGAGGTACGACACGACGTGCACGGCATCTGCGGTCGTATCGGATCGGATCACCGTGCTCGAGTCGGTCGAACCGAATTCACGCCGCGGGTCGGGACGGATCGGTCAGGCGTACCCGTTCGCCCCGCCCATCGGTCTGATGTACGTCCTGTGGGATGCCGACGACAGGCTCGAGGCCTGGTTGAATCGCGAACCGACACTGCCCGTGCGCATCGACACCGAGCACCTTGCGCGGGTGGTGGAGGAGTGTCGCAGCAGCGGCTACCTCGTGGAGACGCTCACCGCGGTCGGGCAGAAACTGCATTCGGTGATGGCAGGGGTTGCTGCCGACGAATTACCGAAGGAGGTGCGTGAACTTCTCGGAGAGATGGTTTCGGGGTTGGGGGAACGGGTCTACCTGGGAATGCGGGAGGCGCAATCGGACGCGGTGCACGAGGTCAGTGTGATCGCCGCCCCCACCTACGACGCCCACGGTGCACAGGCGTTGGTGCTGACGTTGCATGTCGGAGCCGCCATCACCGGCGCGGAGATCGTCGAGCGAGGGCAGTCTCTCGTCGCGGCGGCGGAGGCGATCACCCTCGAAGTCGGAGGGCATTCGCCGAACCGTTGATTTGTGCAGGAACACGTTCTATTGTTCTCCTCATAGGAATCTACCGGGGCGGTCCAAATATGGACCGAAAGGCAACGGAAGGGCGGCCAGTGGCGACGTCGATCCACCACGAACTCACGCACCTCGCGGCTCTGGAAGCCGAGGCCGTGCACATCTTCAGGGAGGTTGCTGCCACTGCGGAGCGTCCGGTTCTGCTCTTCTCCGGCGGCAAGGACTCGGTCGTGATGCTCCATGTCGCGGCCAAGGCGTTCTGGCCGGCCCGTGTGCCGTTCGCTGTGATGCACATCGATACCGGTCACAACTTCGACGAGGTGATCGAGTTCCGCGACCGCGCCGTCGCCGAGTCCGGTGTCAAGCTGATCGTCGCGAGTGTGCAGGACGACATCGATGCGGGGCGCTCACAGGAAGAGATCGGGCCTCGGGCCTCTCGAAATCGCTTGCAGACCCGAACCCTGCTGCGCGCAATCGCGGAGAACTCCTTCGATGCCGTCTTCGGCGGCGCACGACGCGACGAGGAGAAGGCGCGTGCCAAGGAGCGGGTGTTCAGTTTTCGAGACGAACACGGGCAATGGGATCCACGCGCGCAACGACCCGAGCTGTGGCAGCTGTACAACGGACGACACCGGCGCGGTGAACACATCCGTGTATTCCCGCTGTCGAACTGGACCGAGCTCGACATCTGGCAGTACATTGCCGCGGAGGGTATCGAACTGCCGAACATCTACTACGCACATCGGCGTCCGGTCGTCCCGAGAGACGGAATGCTCCTGGCCGCAACCAGATTCGTGACACTGCTACCGGGCGATGAAGTCTTCGACTCGACCGTACGGTTCCGCACCGTCGGTGACGCGACCTGCACCGGGTGCGTGCAGTCCTCCGCCGCCAACGCTACGGAGGTGGCGGTGGAAGTGGCCGCGAGCAGAATTACCGAGCGCGGTGCCACGCGAGCCGACGATCGAATCTCCGAGGCCGGTATGGAAGACCGAAAGAAAGAAGGGTACTTCTGATGTCCGAGTTGCTGAGGGTGGCGACGGCAGGGAGCGTCGACGACGGCAAGTCCACGCTGATCGGGCGGCTGCTCTACGACTCGAAGTCGATCTTCGAGGACCAGCTCGAGGCTATCGAGAAGACGAGCAGGGAACGCGGAGGTACCAGCGCAGACCTGGCTCTGTTGACGGATGGGCTGCGCGCCGAACGCGAACAGGGCATCACCATCGACGTGGCACATCGTTACTTCGCCACCCCCAAGAGAAAATTCATCATCGCCGATACGCCCGGGCATGTGCAGTACACCCGCAACATGGTCACCGGCGCCTCGACTGCCGACCTGGCCCTGATCCTCGTCGATGCGCGCTACGGCATCGTCGAGCAGACCAGGCGACACGCCTTCCTATCGTCTCTGCTGGGAATCGCGCACCTGGTGCTGTGCGTCAACAAAATGGATCTCGTCGACTGGTCCCGAGAACGATTCGACGAGATCCGATCCGACTTCGAATCGTTCGCAGCCAAACTGGATGTACCGGATCTGACGTTCATACCCATGTCCGCGCTCGACGGCGACAACGTGGTGCACCGGACCGCGAGAATGAGCTGGTACGAGGGTGGTTCGCTACTGCACCACCTCGAAGAGGTCCACATCGCCTCCGATCGCAATCTCATCGACGCCCGATTCCCGGTGCAATACGTCGTGCGCCCCCGGACCGGATCGAGCGAACACGCCGACTTCCGTGGCTACGCCGGAACTGTGGCCAGTGGCGTATTCGCACCGGGAGACGAGGTCGTGGTGCTGCCTTCCGGCTTCACCACGACCGTGGCTGCGGTGTGGGGCCCGGGAGGCGTCCCGCTGGAGCAGGGTTTCGCCCGATCCGCGTTGTGTCTGGAGTTGACGGACGCCATCGACGTCGGACGTGGGGACATGCTGTGCCGCCCGAACAACCGGCCCATGGTGGGTACGGATATCGACGCGATGATCTGCTGGATGTCCGAGAGTGCGCAGTTACGGCAGGGCGACAGATATCTGCTGATGCACACCACCGCCACGACCACGGCTCGAATCGATGCACTCGAGTACCGGCTCGACATCGACACACTGCACCGCGACGTGTCAGCGCAGTCCCTTGCACTCAACGACATCGGCCGCATTCGCATTCGAACGACCCAGCCACTGCTGTTCGATCCGTACCGACGCAACCGGGTCACCGGAAGCTTCCTGCTCGTCGACGAGGCAACCGGTGCCACCGTTGCCGGCGGAATGATTTCCGGCCCTGCACTTTCCGCGTCGAAGGTGGTATGGCATTCATCGAGGGTCGCGCGCGGCGACCGCGCGACCCGAGGCGCGACGGTGTGGCTCACCGGGCTCTCCGGGTCGGGCAAGTCCACGATCGCAGCAGAGGTAGAGCGGTTGCTCGTCGCGTCCGGTCGACCCGCCTACCTGCTCGACGGCGACAACGTGCGGCACGGGTTGAACTCCGACCTCGGCTTCGACGCACGTAGCCGGGACGAGAACGTCCGTCGGGTGGCGGAGGTTGCGCACCTGTTCGCTGATGCCGGTCTGATTGCCGTCGTGTGCTTGATCAGCCCGTACCGAGACGGCCGAGACTCCGCTCGCAGGCTGCACGAGGGGGCGGGTCTGCCGTTCTACGAGATTTTCGTCGACACACCGCTCGACGTATGCGAGACCCGAGACCCGAAGGGCATGTATGCGAAAGCCCGCGCCGGCGAGATCACCGGTTTCACCGGAGTCGACGATCCCTACGAGGCTCCGCAGCGAGCCGATCTCGTGATTCGCCCCTCCGACGGTGATCCGGCGGCGCAGGCAGCCCGCATCGTGGAACTGTTGAGCTCATGAGTACACCGTTCACCGAAGACACACTTCTCGCCGACGACGCACTTCTTGCAGCCGAGATGGCGGGGGCCGCGGGACGGCTACTGCTCGAGGTCCGCGAACGTGAGCGCGGAAGAACCACCGGACGCGAACTAGGGCGACTCGGCGACGCCGAGGCCAATGACCTCATCGTCTCCAGGCTCGGGCGCGAACGTCCGGATGACGCGATCCTGTCCGAGGAGTCCGCCGACGACCCGGCCCGGCTCGATGCCTCTCGAGTGTGGATCATCGATCCACTGGACGGGTCGCGCGAGTACGGAATGGAGGGCCGTGACGACTGGGCGGTCCACGTCGGACTGTGGGAGACCGGCCGAGGCATGACGGCGTGCGCGGTGGCTCAGCCAGCGCTCGACACGGTGTATTCCACTGCGCAGGTTACTCTTCCGTCCCAGCGTACGAGCCGACCGACGCTGGTTGTCAGTGACAGTCGTCCGCCCTACTACATCGATGCGCTCGCTGCTGAGGTTGGCGGCGAGGTGATCCGTATGGGATCTGCAGGTGCAAAGGCGATGGCCGTCGTACGCGGCGATGTCGATGCGTACGTGCACTCCGGTGGGCAGTGGGAGTGGGACTCCGCGGCCCCGGTGGGGGTGGCGCTCGCTGCGGGACTGCACTGTTCGCGTATCGACGGATCGCCCCTGCTCTACAACCGATCGCACCCGTATCTACCTGATCTGCTGATTTGTCGGCCCGAGTTGGCGCAGGCGCTCGTGTCGGGCATTTCCATCCATGCGACGCGCGAGGCCGATTCCGGACGCGTCGCGATGGCTCGTGAATATATCGACGCCCTCGTCAGTCACGACGCCACGAAGCTACGTTTGGGTCAGGCGTGCCTGCGCGTGGAGAACGGCAAGAATACCGGTGACACAGGGCAATTCATCAGCAATGATCTGGAACAGGGCCAGCAGTACAGGCCCATCTCCGGAGTGCGTGACGTGCGGTTTCGGGAATGGGGTACCAGTGTCGTCGCACGCTACCTTCTCGATCTCGACGGCGGAATGACGGTTGCGGTCACCGAACACTTCGAGATACCGGCAGGCGACATCACGGCGATCACCGCCGTCATCGAACCCGGTTAGCCACCCAGCTCGTCGACTGTGCGTTCCAACTCGGCCGTCCTGGTCCGTGCGTCGTCCAGAACACGTGCCAGACGACGTGATTCGCGATCGGTCGACTTCTCCGCTTTGCGCGCGTCGGCTTCCTGGGTTTCGAGTTCGTGGAGCTCCGCGCGGAGCCGAGTGAGACGATCCTTGATTTCGGCGAGCTGCGTGACGGCGCTCTCCGCATCCGACTGCGCGTCCTCGGCCGCGATGCGCGCGGCGTCCTCGTCCTCGCGTGCCTCTTCGAGGTTCGCGAGCTCCTCGATGAGGGCCTCATTGTTGCGCGCGTCCTCGCTGTTCGAATCCGATTCCTCTGCGGCAACTTCGAGGTTTTCGTCTTCATGATCATCCGACTCGTCGGGTTCGGGCGCCAAAGCCAATATGGCGGGTCCGAAGCCGCTGTAGGACTCCGCGGTGACCACCCTCCCTGCGCGGACACGTTCAGCGATTTCGGGATCGGCGAGAGCGGCGCCGAGCGTCTGTCCGACCTCCCTGACCGCATCCTCGGTGCTCGACCGCCCGTGCGCGGCTGCCAGTTCCGCGGCACGGCGAGACAACAGCCGAATCGACTGCTGACGTCGGGCGGAGAGCGATCGGAGTTCTTCGGCATCCGAACGTCGTTGCGCGCTACGCAGGCTGTCACCCAGATCGAACAGTTCCGCAATGTCCTCGGGCTCTGCGCGCACGAGTAGGTTGACCATCCATCCGACGGTGGTGGGTTTGCGTAGCTTCCCGATTGCTGCTGCCAGTCTGCGATCGCCGGACTTCTTCGCCGAATCAGCGGCAGCCTTACGCGCGGCGACGAACTCGGTGGGATCGACGGAATAGATCTCGAATGCTGCGTCGTCGAGTTGGGAATCGGACACCGTGCAAGTCTCGCATCATCGGTGCCTCTCCGGAGAGACTGCAGTAGAGATGCTTACGGTAGCGCAAGAGTAGATGGGTGCCCCCGGCAGGATTCGAACCTGCGGCCTTTCGCTCCGGAGGCGAACGCTCTATCCCCTGAGCTACGGGGGCCCGCCGTGGTCGGCGCGCCTGTGGGCGGGTCCAACAGTAGCGCATCGCATGCGTCACCTGAAATCACCCTCGTTGTCACATGGGAGGAGGACAGTACAGAGGTACGCCACAGACGAGGCCTGCACATCGAAGGGATGCCCGATGACCGAGCACGTGTACTCGAACGAAGATCTCGACCTCGATCTCGACTGGTGGTCGGCCGCGAATTACCTGACGGTGGCACAGATCTACCTGTTGGAGAACACGCTGCTGCGTGAACCACTGACCCCCGCGCACATCAAGCCTCGGCTGCTCGGGCACTGGGGTACCAGCCCGTGTCTGTCGATGATCTACACGCTGCTCAACCGGCATATCGTGGCCACGGACTCGGACTGGCTCTACGTCACCGGCCCCGGCCACGGCGGTCCCGCGCTCGTCGCGTCGACCTACCTCGAGGGGACGTACTCGGAGATCTATCCGCACATCTCGCGCGACAACGACGGCGTCCGTCGACTGTGCCGCCAGTTCTCCGCACCAGGCGGTATACCGAGCCACGTGAGCGTGCAGACCCCGGGCAGCATCCACGAGGGCGGAGAATTGGGCTACGCGTTGGTGCACGCAGGCGGCGCGGCATTCGATCGGCCCGACTTGACGGTGGCCTGTGTCATCGGCGACGGCGAGGCCGAAACCGGTCCGCTCGCCGCATCCTGGAAGCTCCCGGCATTTCTCAATCCTCGACGTGACGGCGCCGTCCTGCCCATACTCAACGTCAACGGGGCGAAGATCGCAGGCCCGACGGTGTTGGGGCGCAGCCGCGACGAGGACATCGTCGACTTCTTGCACGGTCAGGGCTGGGAGCCCGTCGTCGTCTCCGGCGACGATCCACGTCTCGTGTTTCCCGAACTCGCGCGGGTCCTCCACGATGCACACGAGAGAATTCGTGCCATCCAGACCGCAGCTCGGAGCGGGGGAGACGTCTTCGGTGCGCGCTGGCCGGCGATCGTGCTCCGCACTCCGAAGGGATGGACGGGGCCGCACACGGTCGACGGGGTCCTCGTCGAAGGCACCTACCGTGCACACCAGGTGCCGCTGTCCGGTGTCCGCGACAACCCGGAGCATCTGGCGCAACTGGAGTCGTGGCTGCGCTCGTACCGGCCCGAGAAGCTGTTCGACGAGCGCGGCGCGCTGGTTCCCGAGCTCGCGGAGCTGGCGCCCTCCGGGGACAAGCGGATGGGGTCCACGCCCTACGCCAACGGTGGCCGGCTGCTGCGCCCGCTCCGGATGCCGCCGCTCGAGCAGTACGAGATTTCGATCGATTCGCCGGGCGCGGCGTTCCATCCGACCACCACTGTGCTCGGTGAACTCATGCGCGACATCTACGCCCACAATCGGCGCGAGGACGGTGGCGGAAACTTCCGGCTGTTCTCACCGGATGAGACGGCGAGCAACAAACTGTCGGCAGTGTTCGAGGTGACGGATCGATGCTGGCAGCTACCGACGAACGAATGGGACGACCACCTCTCGCCCGACGGCCGCGTCATGGAGGTCCTCAGCGAGCACCTCTGCGAGGGCTGGCTGGAAGGATATGTTCTCGCCGGCGGCCACGGCCTGTTCGCCAGCTACGAGGCTTTCGCGATGGTGAGTGTGTCGATGATGATCCAGCACGTCAAATGGCTGCAACACGCTGCCGAGCTGGCGTGGCGGGAACCGGTGGCCTCGCTGAACGTGCTGCTGACGAGCACGTGCTGGCGCAACGATCACAACGGCTTCTCGCATCAGGGGCCGGGGATGATCGACGCGATACTCCCGCTTGCGCCGGGCGTCGTGCGAGTCTTTCTGCCGCCGGATTCCAATACGCTTCTTTCGATCTCCGATCACTGCTTCCGCAGCCGTGACCACGTCAACCTCATCGTCGTCGACAAGCAGCCGCACCTGCAGTACTTGACCCTCGAGCAGGCGCACGCGCATTGCGTGGCAGGTGCGTCGGTGTGGGACTGGGCAGGCACCGAGTCGCCGTCGGGAGCAAGTCCGAGCGAGCCCGACGTCGTTCTCGCCGCCGCGGGCGATGTCCCGACCCAGGAAATTCTCGCTGCCGCGCAGTTGCTCCGCGAGTGGGTGCCCTATCTGAGGGTGCGTGTGGTCAACGTGGTCGATCTGTTGGCGCTGCTCACCGTCGACGAGCATCCGCACGGCTTCACCGACAAACAGTTCATCGATCTGTTCACTGCCGACACCGATGTGGTGTTCGCCTTCCACGGTTACCCGCGTGCGGTCCACCAGTTGCTGCACGGGCGTCCCAATGCAGGTCGGTTCCACGTGCGCGGCTTCGTCGAGCAAGGCACCACCACGACAGCGTTCGACATGGTTGTCCTGAACAAGATGAGCCGTTACCACCTGGTCCACGAAGCGCTGCGCCGCGCGCGTCGCGTGCCCGAGCGGGGACACGAACTTGCCGACTACTGCACCGCACAACTCGATCGGCACGCCAGCTATGTCATCGAGCACCTCGAAGACATGCCTGAGGTGACCGACTGGACCTTCACGGCCAAGGGCTAGCCGTCGTGCCGCGCGTGAATCAGGGGAAGGGGAGCGGTTCCGCGCCTCGTGCGGCGAGCATCTGCGTCATCAGCGTGGATTCGCTCTCCTGCGTCGAGACCATCGACTCCGCCAGTCGGGCGAGAGCCGGGGTGTCGGCATTGTCGATTGCATACTCCATCATCGACAGGCCGCCTTCGTGGTGTCGCAGCATCAGTTGCAGAAACAGCACGTCGACGTCGGTGCCGGTGGCCTGCCGAAGAGCTGTCAAATCGTCCGAGGACGCCATCCCCGGCATGGCCGACACCGAGCCTCCCCCGTCTGTCATGTCCCCGTCTGTCATGTCGCCGTCTGTCATGGCGTGCGAGTGGTCGCTACCGGTCATCCAACCCATGTAACCGTCGGCTCCGACGGGGGCTCGATCCCAGATTGCCAACCATCCCTGCATCTGACCGACTTGGTTCTGCTGAGAGGTCAGCATGTCGAACGCGAGGTTCCGCACGAGTGGGTCGGACGCGCTCGTCAGCGCGATCGCGGACATGTCGATGGCTTGGTTGTGGTGCACGGACATGTCCTGCGCGAACCCGACGTCGACGGAGTCGGCCGCCGGGACGGCGTCGTTGCCGCCGATCGTGGTCGTACGGGCGAGAAAACCCAGCGCGAACCCGATGGCGAGCGCGGCGACGAGACCCAACAGCAGCAGTGCTGCCCGCTGCCCGCCGCCCACTCGGCGCAGGCGGGCGGGCTCGGTGCTCTCTGCCGTCATGAACCGGGCACCGGCGCGACCGGCTGCTCGACATCGCTCGGTAGCTGAAGATCACTCGGCAGGCTGAGGCCGGACGGCAGTGCGCCCATCTCGGTGGGGTCCGGGGTGATTCCTCCGCCGTCCATCGGGACCGCATCAGTGCCGGGCTCCGAGGCGTCGAACGGCGGTGGGTTGTCGGTATCGAATCCTCCGACACCGGGAACCGTCGAGCAGCTCGCGCCGACCTCCGGGTAGGCGTAACGGTTCAACCGGAGTGCATTGATGAACTGGTCGACGCGCTCGTCGTCGGCGCTGTCCACCTTCACCTGGTGACCCCACGACTGCAGTGAAATCGGCGAATCCAGGCCGGGATACGGCGACATCATCATGTAACTCTCGCCGTCGACCTTGTCGGCCAGCGTGGCCACCTGATCCTGCGACAGCTCATCGGGGTTGTACGTGATCCACACTGCGCCGTGCTCGAGTGAATGCACGGCATTCTCGGTGCGGATCGCCTCCGGATAGACCACGCCGGTGCACGTCGCCCACACGCTGTCGTGTGGTCCGCCGAACGGCGGTGACTGGTCGTAGGCGACTCGCTGGGTGTCGGCGACGTGCAGCGCCGCCGGGTACTCCTGGATTGCGATGTCGGCGATCTCAGTCGACGGGTCCTGGTTGCTCTCGCTGGGTTCCCATCGCTGCAGTTCGGCTTGATTCTGATACTTCGGAAAAAGATTGACCGCGAGGATGGCGACCAAGCCGACCACGACCACCACGGCGCCGACGGTCAGCCAGGGGATCTGACGTCCCGTGACGAGCCCCGACTTCGCAGCGGGCACGCCGCTCTTCTTCTGTGCGGCCTTGATGGCCTTGTTGGCTTTGGCAGCCGACTTCTTGCCGCTACCGCCGTTATCGGAACCCGTGGGCATCGCTGTCGTTGCTCTTTCGGTTGTCGTTGGTGCGCCGAAGCGCACATTGCTGCCGGTGATATCTGCTGGTCGGTGCCACGTGCCGGACCACCGACCCCTCGCGATCTCGTGAAAAGCAGAACGCCATCACTGTACGTTCCGGAGGTGAGGGGACGCTTCGAGGTGCTTGCGGTGGGCGCGTGCGTACTCGCCGGGAGGCACTGGCTGCCGACCGGCCGTACCTCAGACCATAGGATAGTCACCTGTGACTCCCGCCGATCTTTCCGAACTACTACGTAGCACTGCCGCCGAGGTGCTGACCGACCGTGGCCTCGACGTGTCCGTGCTGCCCGAAAAGGTGACGGTCGAACGTCCGCGTAACCCTGAGCACGGCGATTACGCCACCAACGTCGCACTACAGGTTGCCAAGAAGGCCGGTGCGAACCCACGCGATTTCGCAGGCTGGCTGGCCGAGGCGCTCGCCTCCGAGGCGACCATCTCCAGCGCCGATGTGGCCGGTCCGGGATTCCTCAACATCCGCCTCGCAGCAGACGCGCAAGGCGCCATCGTCGCGCAGGCACTGGCCGCGGGCGATGCCTACGGGAACGCGAACGGCCTCGAGGGGAAGAAGGTCAACCTCGAGTTCGTTTCCGCAAATCCGACCGGGCCCATTCACCTGGGCGGTACTCGGTGGGCGGCCGTCGGCGACGCGCTCGGGCGGATTCTCACGGCACAGGGCGCCGAGGTGGTACGTGAGTACTACTTCAACGATCACGGTGAGCAGATCGATCGGTTCACCCGATCGTTGATCGCCGCGGCCAAGGGCGAACCGGCGCCCGAGAACGGCTACGCCGGCGCATACATCGACGAGATCGCCAGGGCTGTGGTGGAGAAGAGCCCCGACATTCTCGCCATGGCTGCCGAGCCTCAGGCGGAAACGTTTCGGTCGATCGGCGTCGAGCTGATGTTCGAACAGATCAAGCGCAATCTGCACCAGTTCGGTGTCGACTTCGATGTCTATTTTCACGAGAACTCCCTGTTCGAGTCCGGCGCGGTGGAACGCAGTGTCGACTACCTGAAGAACTCGGGAAGTCTGTACGAGGAGGACGGCGCCTGGTGGTTGCGCAGTACCGACTTCGGCGACGACAAGGACCGCGTCGTAATCAAGAGCGACGGAAACGCTGCCTACATCGCCGGTGACATTGCTTACTTCCAGAACAAGCGCCAGCGCGGATTCGACCTGTGCATCTACATGCTCGGTGCCGATCACCACGGTTACATCGGTCGACTGAAAGCTGCAGCGGCTGCGTTCGGCGACGACCCCGACACGGTCGAGGTGCTGATCGGTCAGATGGTGAACCTGGTTCGTGACGGCGTGGCGGTCAAGATGAGCAAGCGCGCCGGAACCGTCATCACTCTGGACGATCTGGTGGACGCGATCGGCGTCGACGCCGCCCGGTACGTGCTGGTCCGATCGTCGGTGGACTCGAGTATCGACATCGACCTCGAACTGTGGGCGAGTGCCAGCAACGAGAACCCCGTGTACTACGTCCAGTACGCGCACGCACGCCTGGCCTCATTGGCCAGAGGCGCCGCCGAACTCGGCATCGATGCCGACGACCCGGACTTGAGCCTGCTCACCCAGGAACAAGAAGGCGAACTGATCAGAACCATCGGTGATTACCCCAGGGTCGTCGCCAGCGCCGCCAACCTTCGCGAACCACACCGGATAGCGCGATATCTGGAAGAGTTGGCCGGCGCGTACCACCGGTTCTACGGAGCATGCAGAGTACTTCCCCAAGGAGACGAGGAGCCAGGGCCTGTGAACACCGCTCGTTTGGCATTGGGCAATGCAACCCGCCAGGTTCTGGCCAACGGCCTGCGCCTGCTCGGCGTCAGTGCACCGGAGCGGATGTGAGCGCGCATCCGGCCGGCCCGAAGCACGCCGACGCCCCCGCCCAGGACACTGCCTTCGCGAAGCCCGCAACCGCGTCGGAGATGACGACGCTCCCCGAACACGTCTATCCGCGTCACGCTGCGCGCGGCGAGGACGGCGTCGTGACGTTGGCGGGGGTGCCGGTCACGGAGCTTGCAGAGCAGTACGGCACGCCGCTGTTCGTCATCGACGAGGACGACTTCCGTATGCGTGCCCGCGACATGGCGGCGGCATTCGGTGATCCTGCGCGAGTGCACTACGCCTCGAAAGCATTCCTGTGTGGCGAGATCGCCCGTTGGGTCGACGACGAGGGCCTCTCGCTGGACATCAGTTCCGGTGGCGAACTCAGTGTCGCTCTGGCAGCAGGGTTTCCGGCTGCCCGCATTGCCATGCACGGCAACAACAAATCGATCGAGGAGCTGACTGCGGGCGTGCGCGCCGGCGTCGAACACGTGGTCCTGGACTCGATGATCGAGATCGACAGGCTCGACACCATCGCCGGTGAGCTGGGCGCCGTGCAGGACGTTCTCGTTCGTGTCACCGTCGGAGTCGAGGCGCACACGCACGAGTTCATCGCAACCGCACACGAGGACCAGAAGTTCGGCTTCTCCCTCGCCGACGGGTCGGCACTCGAAGCAGTACGCCGCGTCTTCGCAACGGACAACCTGCGGCTCGTCGGCTTGCACAGCCACATCGGCTCGCAGATCTTCGAGGTCGACGGTTTCGAGTTGGCGGCACACAAGCTGCTCAGGATGCTGCGCGATGTGGTCTCGGAGTTCGGCGTCGAGAAGACCGCCCAGATCTCGACGATCGACCTCGGCGGGGGCATGGGAATCGCGTACATTCCCAGCGACGATCCGCCTCCGATCGATCAACTCGCCGCGAAGCTGAAGGCGATCGTGGCAACCGAATCCGCGCAGGTCGGCCTGCCGGTTCCGACCATCGATGTCGAGCCGGGGCGTGCGATCGTCGGTCCGGGAACCGTGACGCTGTACGAGGTCGGGACCATCAAGGACGTGACGGTGGACGCGCAGACGCGTCGCCGGTACATCAGCGTCGACGGCGGTATGAGCGACAACATTCGTACCTCGCTCTATCAGGCCGAGTACGACTGCCGGCTCGTCTCCCGCGGAAGCGAGGCCGATCCGGTGCTTGCGCGCGTCGTCGGAAAGCACTGCGAGAGCGGTGATGTGGTCATCAAGAACACCTGGATGCCGGCCGATGTCGGTCCCGGTGACCTACTGGCCGTTGCGGCCACCGGTGCGTACTGCTACTCGATGTCCAGCAGATACAACCTGTTGACGCGACCCGCTGTCGTCGCGGTGAAAGACGGAAAGTCCCGGCTCGTTCTGCGCCGGGAGACACTCGAAGATCTGCTCAGCTTGGAGGTGCAGCCATGACATCGAAGCCGATAGGAATCGCCGTTCTCGGACTCGGAAACGTCGGAAGCGAAGTAGTTCGCATCCTGACCGAGAACGCCGAGGATCTCGAAGCCAGAGTTGGTGCGCCACTGAAGATCCGAGGCATCGCCGTGCGGCGTGTCGACGGTGACCGCGGCGTCGACCCCGAGCTGTTGACCGATGATCCGGCCGCGTTGGTCGATCGCGACGACGTAGACATCGTCGTCGAGGTACTCGGGGGAATCGATGTCCCCCGTGCGCTCATCTACTCCGCGCTGAAACAGGGCAAGTCGGTCGTCACAGCGAACAAGGCGCTTCTCGCCGAGTACACCGGTGAGCTCGCCGACGCAGCCGAGGAGTCACGTGCCGACCTCTATTTCGAGGCTGCTGTCGCCGGAGCAATTCCGGTGGTGCGACCCCTGATGCAGTCGTTGGCCGGCGACCGAGTGACCAAGGTTGCGGGAATCGTCAACGGCACCACCAACTTCATCCTCTCCGCGATGGACGAGACAGGTGCCGACTACGCCGAAACGCTTGCCGAGGCGGGACGCCTGGGCTACGCCGAAGCCGATCCGACCGCCGACGTCGAAGGCTACGATGCTGCCTCGAAGGCAGCGATCCTCGCCTCCATCGCATTTCACACGCGGGTAACGGCTGGTGACGTCTACCGCGAGGGAATCAGCAACATCACCGCGGGCGATCTGGAGATGGCACGTTCGCTGGACTGCACCATCAAACTGCTCGCCATCTGCGAACGCATCACCACGCCGACGGGTAAAGAACGCATCTCGGCGCGCGTGTACCCGGCGCTCGTGCCGCGGGACCATCCCCTTGCAACTGTCAACGGCGCGTTCAACGCCGTGGTGGTCGAGGCCGAGGCCGCGGGAAGACTGATGTTCTACGGCCAGGGCGCAGGTGGATCACCCACCGCGTCCGCGGTTCTCGGTGATCTCGTGATGGCGGCTCGAAACAAGTTCTACGGTGGCAGAGGACCTCTCGAATCGAAGTACGCGAAGCTGAAGGTGGCACCCATGGGCGACATCCTCACTCGCTACTACGTCAGCATGCAGGTCGCGGACAAACCGGGTGTCCTCGCGACGGTCGCCGCGGAGTTCTCCAAGCGCGATGTCAGTATTTCGACGGTGCGGCAGCAGGGTTCGGGCGACGGAGCCAGGCTCGTCGTCGTCACCCACCTGGCCGCGGACTCGGCGCTGTCCGAGACGGTGTCCGCCCTGGACAGCCTCGACGTCGTCACCTCCGTCGCCAGTGTTCTCAGATTGGAAGGCACCGAATGACCGTGCACACCCCGTGGCCAGGCTTGATCGAGGCCTATCGCGAGCGCCTCGCGATCGGGCCCGATTGGAAGACTGTGACCCTGCTCGAGGGTGGGACGCCGCTCATTCACGCGGAGCGACTGTCCGAGATCACCGGTTGTGAGGTGCACCTGAAGGTCGAGGGCCTCAATCCGACCGGTTCGTTCAAGGACCGCGGTATGACGATGGCCGTCACCGATTCGCTGGCTCGTGGTCAGGAAGCGGTTCTGTGTGCCTCGACGGGCAACACCTCGGCGTCCGCGGCTGCATACGCAGCCAAGGCGGGCATGGGGTGTGCGGTACTCGTGCCGCAGGGCAAGATCGCGATGGGCAAGCTTGCCCAGGCAGTGATGCACGGCGCGAGGATCATCCAGGTGCAGGGGAACTTCGACGACTGTCTCGAACTGGCGAGAAAGACCACCGCGGAGTTTCCGACCATCGGTCTGGTCAACTCCGTCAATCCTGTGCGGATCGAGGGGCAGAAGACGGCGGCCTTCGAGATCTGCGACGCACTCGGTGACGCTCCCGACGTGCACGCACTTCCAGTGGGTAACGCGGGCAACATCACCGCGTACTGGCGCGGTTACTCGGAGTACTTCCGTGACGGGCTGACCACACGCCGGCCGCGCATGCTCGGTGTGCAGGCCGCAGGCGCTGCTCCGCTGGTGCACGGCGCACCGGTGGCGGACCCGGAGACGATTGCGACCGCAATCCGCATCGGTTCTCCCGCATCGTGGAACGGCGCAGTTGCAGCAAAGGAAGAATCCGACGGCGCGTTTCGTGCGGCCACCGACGACGAGATTCTGGAGGCCTACCGTATGGTCGCCAGGTTGGAGGGCATCTTCGTCGAGCCCGCGTCGGCCGCCAGCATTGCCGGGCTCCTCGCCGCACGCAAGGAAGGTTGGCTCGACAGCGGACTCCGGGTCGTCTGCACCGTCACCGGTAACGGCCTGAAGGACCCCGACACTGCACTGTCGGGTATGCCTGTCGTCGAACCGATTCCGGTCGATCCCGTAGCGGTGGCCTCTGCACTCGAGTTGGCATAGTGACGGAGCCCCAGGTCATGACGACAACACTTCCGCTGGGTGCGACGGTCACCGCCCGCGTCCCTGCATCGAGTGCAAACCTCGGTCCAGGATTCGACACGCTCGGTATCGCGCTCGGCCTCTACGACGAGATTCGGGTGACCATCACGTCATCCGGACTCGGTATTCACGTAGAGGGGGAGGGCGCCGACGACGTGCCGTGGGGGCCGGCGCACCTCGTCGTGCGGGCCATCGAGCGCGGGCTGGAGGCCGCCGGCGTGTGGGCTGACGGCTTGGATGTGTTGTGCAAGAACGTCATTCCTCATTCGAGGGGTCTGGGATCCTCCGCTTCTGCAGTGGTAGGCGGCTTGGCTGCCGCGAACGCTCTGGCCGCAAAGGTCGATCCGTCGCTCGCGCTCACCCCCGCGCAGCTGGTGCAACTGTCCTCCGAGTTCGAGGGGCACCCCGACAATGCTTCCGCGAGTGTTCTGGGCGGTGCCGTGGTCTCATGGAGCGAGCCGGCCAGTGCCAGCGTGACTCAGCGACACTATTCGGCAGTCCGGCTGCAGGTTCACCCCGACATCCACGTGGTGGCTCTCGTTCCGTCCGAACGCTCCTCGACTTCGCACACTCGTGGCCTGCTGCCTGAGTTGGTTGCCCATCGTGACGCTGCATTCAATGTCAGTCGCGGCGCTCTTGCCGTCGTCGCGCTGACACAACGCCCGGACCTTCTGATGCCCGCCACCGAGGATCTTCTTCATCAGGGACAGCGGGCAAGCGCGTTGCCGTCGGCCACGAAGTGGATCTCGGCACTCCGTCAGCGCGGCATTGCGGCAGTGTTGTCCGGTGCAGGTCCGACGGTCCTGGCCTTGTGCACGCAGCAGTTTCCGCCGGAGTTGAAGGAACAGGCAGAAAGCGAAGGCATGCGCGTTCTCGAGCTCGAAGTCGCCGACGGAGTGTGCGCGTCGTAACTCGCCGGTAGGGGGTTCTTGCCGACTGCGCAGTTCAACGCTATTGTGGTGATCGTCCGTACATCGTGCGCTTCAGACGCCGGTTTTCACCAGGGCAATCACGTCATCGTGTTCGGGGGGTCTTACGCCCTGGTCGGGTGACGCTCCTGGCTTCGATCCCTCCGCGTAGTACCTGCGGTTTCGGTTCGACCGTCCGTCCGCGGCAGTTCGATAGTGAAGCGGCAATATCCGTGTTCGAAACGAAATTCGAGCTACGGAACGAACCCTTGGCTGCGCAGACTGCGAGCGAGGGAAGGAAAGGACCTCCGTGACCGATACGGAACTGATCTCTGCACCCGAAAAGACACGTCGCGGAGCTGGCCTGTCCGGAATGGTGCTCACCGAGCTGCGTAGTCTCGCGGGTGAACTCGGAATCAAGAGCATCTCCGGAATGCGCAAGGGCGATTTGATCGCCGCCATCTCGGAGCGTCAGGGTGGCAGCGGTGCGGGCCCCGCAGGGGCAACCAAGGCGCCGTCGCGGCGTTCCGCCGTCGACAAGACACGCACCAACGATGCGGCTGCGCCCACCGAAACAACACAGCCCACCGAAGCAACTCAGCCTTCTGCGGCAACACCGCCTGCCGAGGCCACACCGTCCGCCGACGCGGCGCCGGTGGCCGACGCCTCGGCAGAAGTACCTCGCCGCACACGCGCACGCCGTACAGCGGGTCGGCGCGCGGGTGCGCCGGACCAGTTGCCGCTGGACGAGTCGAACGCACCGACCGGCGAGTCTTCGGCTGTGGAGCCGAAGATCGAGAAGTCACAGGCAGCCGAATCGCAGGGTGCCGAAGCTTCGAATGCAGGCAGCACCGAGTCCGATGGTGACAGCAGCGATCGGCCGCGACGCAGCCGTACCGAGCGCGACGCTCGCAACGACAGTGGAAACCGCAACGACGCTGGAAACCGCAACGACGCTGGAAACCGCAACGACGGCGGAAACCGCAACGACGGCGGAAACCGCAACGACGGCGCGGACACCGATGGTGGTCGGTCCGAAGGCAGCCGCGGCGAACGCAACCGAGGCCGCGGCCGGGGCCAGAATCAGAACGACAACCGTGGCGACAACCGTGGCGACGACCGCGGAAACAGCCGTGGCGACGACCGCGGAAACAGCGGCGGAGGCAACGCCGGAAGTAACAATGGTCCCCGCGACAACAGGGACAACAACCAGGACGACGAAGGCGAAGGCCGGGGTCGGCGCGGGCGCAGGTTCCGCGAGCGGCGTCGTGGACGCGACCGCGGCGAGGTCGGCGGTGGCTCCGAGCGCGAGCCCGAGATTCGTGACGACGATGTCCTGCAGCCCGTCGCGGGCATCCTCGACGTCCTCGACAACTACGCGTTCGTACGGACCTCCGGCTACCTGGCCGGGCCCAACGACGTGTACGTCTCGATGAACCTGGTTCGCAAGAACGGCCTGCGTCGCGGCGATGCCATCACGGGCGCCGTGCGCGTTGCTCGCGAAGGTGAGCAGTCCAGCCAGCGTCAGAAATTCAATCCTCTGGTGCGTCTGGACACTGTCAACGGCGGAGACGTCGAGGCTGCTCGCAAGCGTCCCGAGTTCGGCAAGCTCACGCCGCTGTACCCGAACCAGCGACTGCGGTTGGAGACGACGCCGAACATCCTCACCACGCGCATCATCGATCTGGTGATGCCGATCGGCAAGGGACAGCGTGCGCTGATCGTCAGTCCGCCGAAGGCCGGAAAGACGAGCGTTCTGCAGGCGATCGCCAACGCAATCTCGGTCAACAACCCGGAGTGCTACCTGATGGTCGTCCTCGTCGACGAGCGTCCGGAAGAGGTCACCGACATGCAGCGC
Source organism: Rhodococcus sp. I2R (assembly GCF_020889545.1). NCBI lineage: Bacteria > Bacillati > Actinomycetota > Actinomycetes > Mycobacteriales > Nocardiaceae > Rhodococcus > Rhodococcus sp. I2R. The sequence goes on along the minus strand of NZ_JAHUTG010000020.1, from coordinate 18,779 downwards.
TCGGTGAACGGCGAGGTCATCGCCTCGACGTTCGACCGCCCACCGGGTGATCACACCTCGGTCGCCGAGCTTGCGATCGAGCGCGCGAAGCGTCTCGTCGAAGCAGGCCAGGACGTCGTGGTGTTGCTCGACTCGATCACCCGGCTCGGCCGCGCGTACAACAACAGTTCGCCGGCCTCGGGCCGAATCCTCTCCGGTGGCGTGGACTCGACAGCTCTGTACCCGCCGAAGCGGTTCCTCGGTGCTGCCCGCAACATCGAGAACGGTGGATCGCTCACCATCATCGCCACCGCGATGGTCGAGACCGGTTCCACCGGCGACACCGTCATCTTCGAGGAGTTCAAGGGCACCGGCAACGCCGAGCTCAAGCTCGATCGCAAGATTGCCGAGCGTCGCGTGTTCCCGGCTGTGGACGTCAACCCGTCGGGCACCCGCAAGGACGAGCTGCTGCTCAACCCTGACGAGGCCGCGGTGCTGCACAAGCTGCGTAGAGTCCTATCGGGGCTCGATTCTCACCAGGCGATCGATCTGCTGATCGACCGCCTGAAGAAGAGCAAGAACAACCTGGAGTTCCTGATGCAGGTGTCGAAGACCGCGCCCGGCGCGCTCGACGACTGACATGCGGCTTCGCCGCATGTGCGCGGAAATACATAGCCAACTATGTATTTCCGCGCACATGCGCGAAGCGCCGAGGGAACAATCTGGCATACTGAACGGCTGAGTCCGGTTCCGGTTCACGTCCTCGAACGGCGAGGACGACCCGGCGACCATTGAAAGGGACACCATGAAGGCAGGAATTCACCCCGACTACACCATGACCACGGTCGTGTGTGGTTGCGGAAATACTTTCGAGACGCGCAGCACCACCGACAAAGAGCGCATCACCGTCGAGGTCTGCTCGCAGTGCCACCCGTTCTACACGGGCAAGCAGAAGATTCTCGACACCGGTGGCCGCGTCGCGCGCTTCGAGGCTCGCTACGGCAAGCGCGCCGGCAAGAAGGCCGACGCCGACAGCTAGCAGTTCTCCCGACGCCCGTCCTGTGCATGTCGCAGGGCGGGCGTCGGCATTTCCACACCCTCATTTCCACACCCTCATTTCCAACACCCTTGAAGATTCACCAGTCTTTCCGATTCACCGGAGCGGAGCGCAACAATGGCGAGGACGAAGCCGTCGGCCATCGACGATATTCTGGCCGAACACTCGGGGCTCGAGCACCAGCTGGCCGATCCTGCGTTGCACAACGACCCCGCTGCCGCCCGCCGGGCCGGCAAGCGTTTTGCTGCGCTCGGTCCGATCATGTCGGTGCACTCGAAGCTGACCTCGGCCCAGGATGATCTCGCGGCTGCCCGAGAGCTCGCCGCCGACGACGCGTCGTTCGCCGCGGAGATCCCGGAGCTGGAAGCCACCGTCGAAACGCTCGAGCAGACGCTCGCGGACCTGCTCGCACCGCGTGACCCGCACGACGGCGACGACATCGTCATGGAGGTCAAGTCGGGCGAAGGTGGCGAGGAGTCGGCGTTGTTCGCCGCGGACCTCGCTCGCATGTACGTCCGATACGCGGAGCGTCGCGGTTGGCGCGTGGAAGTTCTCGACGCGAACGTCTCCGACCTGGGCGGCTACAAGGACGCGACACTGTCCATCAAGGCCAAGGGTGATTCGCTCGACGGTGTCTGGGCGCGGTTGAAGTTCGAGGGCGGGGTCCACCGGGTGCAACGTGTCCCGGTCACCGAATCTCAGGGCCGTGTGCACACCTCCGCGGCCGGAATTCTCGTCTATCCCGAACCCGACGAGGTCGAAGAGGTCCAGATCGACGAAACCGATCTCCGCATCGACGTCTATCGGTCGTCGGGCAAGGGCGGTCAGGGTGTGAACACGACGGATTCTGCGGTGCGACTGACGCACCTGCCGACCGGCATCGTCGTCACCTGCCAGAACGAACGCTCGCAGTTGCAGAACAAGGCACGCGCCATGCAGGTCCTCGCAGCACGGTTGCAGGCGGCCGCCGAGGAAGCCGCAGACGAAGAGGCGGCAGCAGGTCGGGCCAGTCAGGTACGTACTGTCGACCGTTCCGAGCGCATCCGGACATACAATTTCCCCGAGAATCGCATCACCGACCATCGAATCGGCTTCAAGTCACACAACTTGGACGCCGTTCTCGACGGTGAGCTCGATGCGCTTCTCGACGCTTTGAGGAAGGCTGATCGCGAAGCACGCATGCAGGCCGAATAGCGGCGGAGCCGCACAAAGGAGACACCGATGCACCACGGACTGACACCTGCGGGTGAGAATGCCGTGTCCGAGCTGGCCGGTAAGTATGCGATCTCGACCGACGCTGTTCGCGCGATGCTCGACGCGGTCAATTCAGGTCGCGGGACGATGGCTCAGTTCAATGTGGCCGAGCTCGGCGGAAGCGGGCAGTGGATGCGGGGCGGCATGACCATGGTCGGCAACATGTTCGATCACGGCCTCAAAGCGCGTGTCGACGGCCTGTGCCGCGACCTGTCGGAGTTGTTGGCCAACAACCAGGTGTACCCGCCCGCCCATACCAACTCGCGTCCGGCTGGCTCGTGGTGGCCGAACGAACTCGGCAGCCCCAGCTCGAGCGGCGGCCAGAACGGCTCGCAGTACGCCTATTTCCCGAGTGCGCGTCGCCTCGCGATCCTCGCCAACGGGCGGTTGTCGGTATTCGACACCCTCGACCATTCCATCGGCGGTGTGCAACAGGCACAGGGCGCTGGGCCGGGATCGCTCGAGTTCACCAGTCAGTTCGGCACGTTTACTGCGGCGAGCTTGCCACTGGTCGACCCAGGAAACCAGAACACGCCAGCTCCCCAGCAACCAGCACCCCAGCAACCAGCACCCCAGCAACCAGCACCCCAGCAACCAGCACCCCAGCAGACCTTTTCTCAGCCAGCGCCTCAGGCGTCGGGAAGCAGCGAGGGTTCGATGAGTCTCGACGAGGTGACCTCGGCGATCGAAGCGTTGGCGTCCTTGCACAACAAAGGCATCCTCACCGACGCCGAATTCGAGACGAAGAAGGCTCAGCTCCTCGGGCGTATCTGACGCGTGCGATACGCGTCGGTACGGCGTGGCACGCTGTACGGGTGACTCGGAAACCGCTGCGCTTGGCCATCCTGGAAGCTACTGCAACGCTCGAGGCTGCCGGGGTGCCGAGCCCGCGAGTGGACGCAGAGCTTCTCGCGTCGCATCTCGTCGGCGTCGAGCGTGGGCGGTTGGGTCTGGTGCCACTTGTCGAACCGCAGGTGATCGAGGCCTATCGCAAGACAATCGAGCAGCGAGCCAAGCGGATCCCATTGCAGTACATCACCGGTACGTCGGCGCTGGGCAATATCGACGTCGAGGTTGGCCCGGGGGTGTTCGTGCCGCGACCGGAGACCGAACTTCTGCTCGGCTGGGCTCTTGCATTCATCGAGGGGATCGACCGAAAGCCACCGGTCGTCCTTGATTTGTGTACTGGTTCCGGCGCCTTGGCCTTGGCCATTGCAAATGCAAGACCCGACGCGCAGGTTCACGCCGTCGAGCTCGATCCGTCCGCCTTGGCGTGGGCGCGCCGCAACGCCGACTTCCGCGCCGAGCGGGGTGACACGCCGATCCTTCTGCACCACGGCGACGTCACCGACCGATCGTTGCTCACCGAACTGGACGGTCTCGTCGACGTCGTCGTCGCCAACCCGCCGTACATTCCCGAGGGAGCCGACCTCGAGCCCGAGGTCATCGATCACGATCCGCACGTGGCATTGTTCGGTGGCGTTGACGGGTTGTCGGTGATCGATCCAATGATCAACAACGTCGCACGATGGCTACGGCCCGGTGGGGGAGTGGGCATCGAACACGACGATTCGCACGGTGACCGAGTGGTCGCTCTGTTGGAGGGCCGGCGCGTGTTCACCGATGTGACCCCGCATCCGGATCTGTCGGGGCGACCGCGCTTTGTCGTCGCATCGCGCGCTTTGTCGTCGCATCGCGCGCCTTGTCGGCGCAGCGCTGAGAGCGTCCCAGCCGACACCGGACGAGCCTTCTCGCATCCTTTGCGGGCAGAGTGACAGGATAGAAGCGTGAGCACCGTCTACGACTGCCAGCAGGCCGATTCTCGAGTCGCCGGATTGACCGCAGCCAGGGGCGCACTCAAATCCGGCCGCCTCGTCGTCATGCCGACGGACACGCTGTACGGGCTGGCTGCCGATGCGTTCGACAGCAGTGCCGTCACCGACCTCCTTCGTGCGAAAGGGCGAGGCCGTGACATGCCGGTCCCGGTGCTCGTCGGCTCCTGGACCACCATCGACGGCCTGGTGGGTAGCGTCCGGCCACGTACGCGAGATCTCATCCGTGCCTTCTGGCCCGGCGCGCTGAGCCTGGTGGTGCGGCAGGCTCCATCGCTGGCCTGGGATCTCGGCGACGCACAGGGAACGGTCATGCTGCGTATGCCGCTTCATCCCGTGGCGCTCGAACTGCTGCGTGAGGTGGGCCCGCTGGCGGTGTCGAGCGCCAACATCTCCGGACAGTCCCCGGCGACGACGGTGACCGAGGCCAGGGACCAACTCGGCGGATCGGCGGCGGTTTACCTCGATGGAGGGCCCGCCGAACATGCACAGGCCTCGACCATTGTGGATCTGACGTCCGAACAACCGAAGATCTTGCGTGCGGGAGCTGTATCCGTGGACGCCGTCGCGGAAGTTCTCGGTATGAGCGTCGAGTCCCTCACCCAGGCAAGTGCGGCGCGGTGACGCAGTCGCGTTTCTACGGGCCAGATTTCGACGAGTTGGAGGCCGCCGATCCGGACATCGCCGGGCTCCTACTCGAAGAACTGGGCCGGCTGCGCGGTGGGCTGCAACTCATCGCGAGCGAGAATCTGACGTCCCCCGCGGTACTCGCTGCGCAAGGCAGCGTGCTGACCAACAAGTATGCCGAGGGCTATCCCGGAGCCCGCTACTACGGCGGTTGCGAGGTGGTCGATCGTGCCGAGAACCTGGCGATCGAGCGAGCGAAGACCCTGTTCGGCGCCGAACACGTCAACGTGCAACCACACTCGGGCGCACATGCGAACCTGGCAGTCTATGCCGCGTTCGCGCAGCCGGGGGACACAATTCTTGCGATGAGCCTGCCGCACGGCGGGCATCTGACCCACGGCGCCAAGGTCAATTTCTCCGGTCGCTGGTTCAATACGGTCCCGTATCACGTGCGGCGCGATACAGAGCTCATCGACTACGACGACCTCCGCGAACTGGCTATGCTCCATCGGCCCCGCATCATCGTCGCCGGCGCCACCGCCTATTCTCGCGAGATCGACTTCGCGACGTTCCGGTCCATCGCCGACGAGGTCGGGGCAGTGCTGTGGGTCGACGCCGCGCACTTCATCGGTTTGGTTGCAGGCGGCGCCATCCCTTCTCCGGTCCCGTACGCCGACGTCGTCTCTGCCACTACGCACAAGGTGCTGCGTGGACCGCGCGGTGGCATGCTCCTGTGCAAGCAGAAGCATGCGCGAGCCATCGACAAGGCGGTTTTCCCCTTCAGCCAGGGCGGCCCCCTCATGCACGCGATCGCAGCGAAAGCGGTCGCGTTCCGCGAGGCACACACCGCACCGTTCCGTCGTTACGCCGCACAGGTCGTGACCAATGCGCGCGCACTGACCGCATCACTGGCCGAAGCCGGGATTCGAACGGTATCGGGCGGCACCGACACGCATCTGGCGTTGCTCGATCTGCAGGCACTCGGCGTCGACGGCCGCACCGCCGAGGCTCGATGCGCGGCGGCCGCGATCACCTTGAACAAGAACGCGATTCCGTTCGACCCGGCACCTCCCGCCGTCGCATCGGGGATTCGAGTCGGCTCGGCGGCAGTGACGACCCAGGGCTTCGACGCCGCCGACATGGGGGCGGTCGGAACCCTCGTCGCCCGGGCCGTGCGGGCAGATCTCGACACATCATCGGGCGCCGCTGAGTTGGCCGCAGTGCGAGAGGAAGTAGCGACGTTGGTGGCCCGCAAGCCCGCATACCCCCGAGCATGACGGTCGACATTCTCGCCCAGTCCAGTCAGGGGGCGGGTGTTCCGATCAGGGAACTACTGCTCGTATTCCTGACGGCCGCGGTGGTGACGTTCCTGGCCACCGGCGGTGTGCGCGTTCTCGCCATCAAATTCGGAGCCGTCGCAGCGCCGCGTGAACGAGATGTGCACACGACTCCGACCCCGCGCCTCGGCGGCACGGGCATGTTCCTCGGGATGCTCATCGCCATACTGTTCGCCTCCCAGCTGCCGGCGCTCACGCGCGGGTTCGAATCGCAGTACGGCTCCCAGGACATCCCCGCAGCGCTGGTAGCGGGGTTCGTGATCGTCGCCGTCGGCGTCATCGACGACCGGTGGGGTCTCGACGCGCTGACCAAGTTCGTCGGGCAGGTCACGGCCGCGGGAGTGCTCGTGGTCATGGGGGTCAGTTGGTACATCATCTATGTTCCCTGGTCGGACGGTGGGATCAATGTGGTGTTGGACCAGCTCCAGGGCGGGTTGGTCACAGTCGCCGTGACTGTCGTGATGGTGAACGCGATGAATTTCGTCGATGGTCTCGACGGCCTGGCCGCGGGCCTCGGTCTGATCTCGGCCCTCGCCATCTGTGTGTTCTCGGTCGGACTGTTGCACGAGCAGGGCGGGGACACCGGCGTCTATCCGCCTGCAGTGTTGGCTGCGGCCTTGGCCGGCGCCTGCCTGGGTTTTCTGCCGCACAACTTTCAGCCGGCCAGGATCTTCATGGGAGATTCGGGTTCGATGCTCATCGGTTTGATGTTGGCGACGATCGCCACCAGTGCTTCCGGGCGAATTCCGTTGGTGGCGTACGGACCGCGTGACCTGCTCGGGCTGCTTTCTCCGCTCTTGCTTGTCGGCGCGGTGATGTTCATTCCGATCCTCGACCTGCTGCTCGCGATCATCAGGCGTACCCGAGCCGGCCGAAGTCCGTTCAGCCCGGACAAGATGCATCTGCACCACAGGCTGTTGCAGATCGGCCACTCGCATCGCCGGGTGGTCCTGGTCATCTACCTGTGGGTGGGTGTGCTGGCTTTCGGAGCCGTCGGGTCCTCCCTGATCGACCGCCGAATCGTCGTACTCCTCGTCGCTGCAGGACTCGTGTTCGCGCTGGTGGTCACCGCAGTGCCATCGATTCGGATGGACGCAGCCGTTCAGCGCCGTCGCGCCAAGAAGTCAGGTCGCCGAGGGCGACGGTCCTGATGCAGCGCTGCGCTGGGTAGTCTGTGCGGCTGTGAGCTTCTCTCCTGCGCCCGTGCCCGATCAATCCGATTCGATGCGCGCTGCCGTTCGATACGGCGTCGTCGGATTGGTGGTTCTCACAGTCGTTGGTGCGGTCATCGCCACGCTGGTTGCCGGACTCCCGGGCCTGTGGGGGGCCTTGATCGGTGCAGGGCTGGGCGGCGGGTTCATTCTCACTACGGCATTGTCGATATCGCTGACGGCGAAGTTCCCTCCCACGATGGCTGGAGCAGTGCTGCTCGGCGGGTGGTTGTTGAAGATGCTGCTTGCCATCGTGGTGCTCGGCGTGCTCAACGACATGGACTTCTACAGCAAGAAGGCGCTTGCGCTGGTGGTGGTGTCCGCACTGGTACTGGTACTCGGCGCGGAGGTGTACGGCGTTGTACGAACCAAGGCGCCGTACGTCGATGATCGGCCTGCAGGGAACGACTCCGACGATGCGTAGTACATCGCACGTATGGATCCGTCCAAGAAACGGCCCCACCTACACAACGTCGTAGTTGTGTTGATAAAGTTCCGATCAAGTGAGGGTGAGACTGCCGCGAATGAGACATTTCGCGTGCACGACGGCCCTTGCAGGTAACCACTGGGCGCGTGAGTTCCGCTACAGATACGCTCCTGGAGTTACCGAGTCGACGTGAGTCGCCGACACCCGACAGACGCTGGCCGAGCAACAACTGGCCTCAGCTGCTGACGACCTCGAGCCGATATCGTCGACTTGATAGATCGTCAATGTCCGATCGAACCGCAGTCTTAGCCGTCTGCGGCCCGAACACGGGAGAGACCGCTGAGCGTCACCTACCTGGCTGCGGAGTTCCAACCGCCGTCACTATCCGACTTCTTTCCTCCCGCTTTGTTGTTCGAGGGCACCCCCTTCGAACTCGACCGGCTGATGCTGATCCGCATCTTGATGACCCTCGTTCTGGTCGTGCTGTTCGCATTCGCGATGCGCAGCCCCAAGGTGGTGCCCAGGGGTCTGCAGAACGTCATCGAGTACATGCTCGACTTCGTCAAGGTGCAGATCGCCGACGAAATTCTCGGCAAGGAGCAGGGAAAGCGTTTCTTGCCGATCATCATGACGATCTTCTTCGCCGTGCTGTTCATGAATCTCTCCGGAATCATCCCGTTCCTGAACATCTCACCGAACGCCCGAATCGGAATGCCGATCGTGCTCGCGCTGATCGCCTACGTGACGTTCAACTATGTGGGAATCAAGAAGTACGGTTTCTTCAAGTACGTCAAGAGCAGCGTCGTGGTTCCCGATGTTCCGCCCGCGCTCCACGTGATTCTGATCCCGATCGAGTTCATCTCGACCTTCATCCTTCGGCCGTTCACGCTCACAGTGCGTCTCATGGCCAACATGCTGGCCGGCCACCTCATGCTCGTGCTGTTCTTCAGCGCAACGCAGTTCTTCTTCTTCCAGGCAGCGGGCGGAATGAAGATTTTCGGCTTGTTCTCGCTCGCAGCAGGCTTCGGCTTCACGCTGTTCGAGATGCTAGTCATCGCACTGCAGGCGTACGTGTTCGCGCTGCTCACCGCGGTGTACATCGACCTCGCGCTGCACGCCGACTCTCACTAGACCGCACGAGACCAGATCGACCTGACCCACGCACCGACCGGTGATGGGCAACAGAAAGGGAACGGAATTCAAATGAGCCTCGCGTACCTGGCACAGGAAGTCACCGAAACCACCATCACCGGTGGCGGCTACGGCGCAATCGGTTACGGCCTCGCAGCCATCGGACCTGGCATCGGTGTAGGCATCGTGGTCGGTAAGGCCATCGAGGGCATTGCGCGCCAGCCCGAGCTTCAGGGCACCATCCGTACCAACATGTTCCTCGGCATCGCGTTCACCGAAGCGCTTGCGCTGATCGGTATCGTCGCCGGCTTCCTGTTCGGTTAATCCGACATGGCAACCACTATCGCTATCTTGGCGGCAGAGGAGGGGGAATACAATCCTCTCCTCCCGGCCACATACGACATCGTTTGGTCTGCGGTCTGTATCGCGGTCATCGGCTTCGTCTTCTGGAAGTACATTCTTCCGAAGTTCCAAGCTGTCATGGCGGAACGTAGCGAGCTGATCGAAGGCGGCATCAAGAGGGCCGAGGAAGCTCAGGCAGAAGCGAAGGCTGCTCTCGAGCAGTACCAGAAGCAGCTGGCCGACGCACGATCCGAAGCTGCGCAGATCCGTGAGGAAGCGCGAACGCAGGGTCAGGCGATCCTCGCCGAAATGAAGACGAAGGCACAGGAAGAGAGCGACCGGATCGTGGCCGCAGGTCACAACCAGCTCGTTGCTCAGCGTCAGCAGATCGTCACGGAACTTCGCGGCGACCTCGGACGCACAGCAGTCGAACTCGCCGAGAAGGTCATCGGAGAGCAGTTGTCCGATGAGGCGAAGCGAGCAGGATCGATCGACCGATTCCTCAGCGAACTCGACTCCGTCACCGCTGACTCTGTAGCGGGGAAGTGAGATGACCATGTACGCAACGTCTCGTGAGGCTCTTGCCCGCACGCGTTCGGTTGCGAACGATGCACTGGGGTCTGCGTCGGCAGGAGATGCTACAGCTGCTGCCGCTCAGACCGGTTCCGAGCTCTTTGCCGTCGTGGAGACCCTCGACGGGCAGCGCACGTTGCGTACCGCGCTGGCCGACGCGTCAGTGTCCGGTGAACGACGCAGCGAGCTGGCTGGGAATCTGTTCGATGGCAAGGTATCCGAGATCACGGCGAAGATCGTGAAGTCGGCCGTGTCCGACAGTTGGTCCAAGCCATCGGATTTGCTGAACTCGCTCGTCGAGCTCGGGCGCGAAGCTCTGCTTCGCGCCGCCGCAGACCAGGACCAGCTCTACACCGTCGAGGACGAGCTGTTTCGTCTTGGCCGCATCGTGGCTGCGAATCCGCAGCTGGAGCAGGCGATGTCGGATCTCGGCAAGCCAGTTCAGGCCAAACGCGAGCTGCTCGGACGGCTGCTCTACGGCAAGGTCACCGCAGTGACCGAGGCTCTGGCCATCCAAACCGTGAGTCGTCTGCGACGGTCGGCACCTGCCGACGCGCTTGACGAACTTGCGGGGCTGGCGGCGTCGGTCCGCGACCGAGCTGTCGCGCACGTGCGCAGTGCGGCTCCGCTCAGCGACCGCCAGCTCGAAAAGCTGACCGCGACGTTGACACGAACCTATGGCAAACCCGTCACTGTTCACATCGAGGTCGATACCGAACTGCTCAGCGGACTCGTGGTCCGGGTAGGCGACGAGGTCATCGACGGTAGCGGGGCAGGTCGCCTCGCTGCATTGCGAAAGACTCTCAAGTAGTCCGAGTAGGGACAGCACAGTCTCCACACGAAGCGTTTCGAAATGTCGAAGCATTTCAATACCGCGATCATTGAAGGAAGAGCAGGAAAAAATATGGCGGAGCTGACGATCTCCTCCGACGAGATCCGTAGCGCGATCGAGAACTTCACCGCGAGCTACTCACCGGAGTCCTCCCGCGAGGAGGTCGGCACGGTTACCGACACGAGCGACGGAATCGCGCACGTGTCCGGACTCCCGTCGGCTATGTCCAACGAGCTGCTTGAATTCCCCGGTGGCGTGCTCGGTGTGGCGCTCAACTTGGACGCCACCGAAATCGGTGCCGTCATCCTCGGTGACTACGAGCACATCGAAGAAGGCCAGGAAGTCAAGCGCACCGGTGACGTGCTCTCCGTGCCGGTCGGCGACGGCTACCTCGGTCGCGTCGTCAACCCCCTGGGCCAGCCTATCGACGGCCTCGGCGACATCGAGTCCAGCGAGAACCGCGCACTCGAACTGCAGGCTGCTTCGGTGCTCGAGCGCCAGCCGGTCGAAGAACCGCTGCAAACCGGTATCAAGGCCATCGATGCGATGACCCCGATCGGCCGTGGACAGCGTCAGCTCATCATCGGTGACCGCAAGACGGGCAAGACCGCCGTATGCATCGACGCCATCCTCAACCAGAAGGCCAACTGGGAGTCCGGAGACGACAAGAAGCAGGTTCGCTGCATCTATGTCGCAATCGGCCAGAAGGGCTCGACGATCGCCGGCGTCAAGGCCGCACTCGAAGAGCGTGGCGCAATGGAGTACACGACCATCGTCGCTGCTCCCGCCTCCGACTCGGCCGGCTTCAAGTGGCTCGCCCCGTACACCGGCTCGGCCATCGGCCAGCACTGGATGTACCAGGGCAAGCACGTCCTCATCGTGTTCGACGACCTGACCAAGCAGGCCGAGGCGTACCGCGCTATCTCCCTGCTGCTGCGTCGTCCGCCGGGCCGCGAGGCATACCCCGGTGATGTCTTCTACCTGCACTCCCGCCTGCTCGAGCGTTCGGCCAAGCTGTCCGACGAGCTCGGCGGTGGATCTTTGACGGCGCTGCCGATCATCGAGACCAAGGCCAACGACGTCTCGGCGTACATCCCCACCAACGTCATCTCGATTACAGACGGACAGGTCTTCCTCGAGTCGGATCTCTTCAACAAGGGCGTCCGTCCCGCGATCAACGTCGGCATCTCGGTCTCGCGAGTCGGCGGCGCGGCACAGACCAAGGGTATGAAGAAGGTCTCCGGTTCGCTTCGTCTAGAGCTCGCTCAGTTCCGTGAGCTCGAAGCCTTCTCGGCGTTCGCATCTGATCTCGACGCGGCTTCCAAGGCGCAGCTCGAGCGTGGTGCGCGTCTGGTCGAGTTGCTCAAGCAGGATCAGTACTCGCCGGTGGCCGTCGAAGATCAGATCGTGTCGATCTGGCTCGCCGGACAGGGCACCTACGACTCGGTTCCCGTCGGCGACGTTCGTCGCTTCGAGAGCGAACTGCTCGAGGATCTGCACCGTAACGCCGGCGGCGTCTACGACAGCATCTCCGGCGGCAAGGTTCTCGACGCCGATGCGCAGAAGGCGCTGCTCGCGGCCACCGACAAGTTCAAGGACGGCTTCCTCGACTCCGAGGGCAATCGCGTCGTCAACGAGGCGGAGGCGGACACGCTGAACCCGGACGAGGTCAGCCAGGAGCAGGTCACCGTTACTCGCAAGACAGTCAGCAAGTAGGTCAGCGAGATGTCCAGTGTCTTTACGAGTAGAGAAGGGAGCGTGAACAGCTGATGGCAAGCATTCTCGAGCTGCGTTCCCGGATCAAGTCGGTCAATTCGACGAAGAAGATCACCAAAGCTCAAGAGCTGATCGCCACGTCGCGGATCACCAAAGCGCAGGCCCGCGTCGCCGCGTCCAAGCCCTATGCCGAAGAGATCACCAAGGTCCTCTCTTCGCTGGCAAGCGCATCCAGTTCGCTCGATCATCCGTTGCTCAACGAGCGTGCGGAGCCCAAGCGTGCGGCAGTCCTGGTCGTCACCAGTGACCGCGGCATGGCCGGCGGTTACAACGCGAACGTCCTCAAGGAAGCGGAAGAGCTGTTCCAGCTTCTTCGCAAGGAGGGCAAGGATCCGGTCATCTATGTGCTCGGTGCAAAGGGCCTCGGCTACTACACATTTCGCGAGCGCGACGTGAAGGGTGCTTGGACGGGATTCTCGCAGGAGCCCGGGTACGCCGACGCAGCGAAGGCCAGCAGGCATCTGGTCGAACTGTTCATGGCTGGTTCCGGTTCCGAGGTGGACGCGCCCAACGGCGAAGGCACTGTCGAAGGCGTCGACGAGCTGCACATCGTCTACACGCGTTTCGTGTCGATGTTGACGCAGAAGCCCGAGGTTCGTCGGATGGCCCCGCTGGAAATCGCGTACAACGACGAAGAGATTCAGATGGGCGAGGATTCGCTCACCGATTCTCCCAACGCGTCGGAAGTGCAGGCCCAGTACGACTTCGAACCCGAAGCCGGAACGCTTCTGTCGGCTCTGCTGCCGAAGTACATCAGCACGAGGATCTACTCCTCGCTGCTCGATGCGGCTGCTTCCGAGTCGGCCGCACGTCGTACGGCCATGAAGGCTGCGACGGACAACGCGAACGAATTGGTCGAGACTCTGAGCCGTCAGGCGAACCAGGCTCGGCAAGCCCAGATCACCCAGGAAATCAGCGAAATCGTCGGTGGCGCAAACGCGTTGGCTGACAGCGCAGGAAGTGACTAAGCAATGACCGCAGCAGTAGCCCAAGAGAACGCGAGCGGAGCGGACACGCAGTCCGGCCGTGTCGTTCGGGTCATCGGCCCCGTTGTGGACGTCGAGTTCCCGCGCGGCGCGATCCCCGCCCTGTTCAACGCCCTCCACGCCGAGATCACCCTCCCGACGGTCGCGAAGACACTGACGCTCGAGGTCGCACAGCACCTCGGCGACAACCTCGTTCGCACCATCTCCATGCAGCCGACCGACGGTCTCGTTCGAGGCACGCCGGTAGCCGACACGGGCAAGCCGATCTCGGTCCCCGTTGGTGACGTCGTCAAGGGCCACGTGTTCAACGCCCTCGGCGATTGCCTCGACACACCGGGACTCGGTCGCGACGGTGAGCAGTGGGGCATCCACCGCAAGCCACCAGCCTTCGATCAGCTCGAGGGCAAGACCGAGATCCTCGAGACCGGCATCAAGGTCATCGACCTGCTCACCCCTTACGTCAAGGGTGGAAAGATCGGACTGTTCGGTGGTGCCGGCGTCGGCAAGACCGTTCTGATCCAGGAAATGATCACCCGTATCGCCCGCGAGTTCTCCGGCACCTCGGTGTTCGCAGGCGTCGGTGAGCGCACTCGTGAGGGCACCGACCTTCACCTCGAAATGGAAGAGATGGGCGTCCTTCAGGACACAGCCCTCGTCTTCGGCCAGATGGACGAGCCGCCCGGCACACGTATGCGCGTCGCTCTGTCTGCACTGACCATGGCGGAGTACTTCCGCGATGTGCAGGGCCAGGACGTGTTGCTCTTCATCGACAACATCTTCCGTTTCACGCAGGCAGGTTCGGAGGTGTCGACCCTTCTGGGACGTATGCCTTCTGCCGTGGGTTACCAGCCGACGCTGGCGGACGAGATGGGTGAGCTCCAGGAGCGCATCACCTCGACCCGTGGACGCTCGATCACCTCGCTGCAGGCGATCTACGTTCCCGCCGACGACTACACCGACCCCGCGCCTGCAACGACGTTCGCCCACCTCGATGCAACGACCGAGCTGTCGCGTCCGATTTCGCAGATGGGTATCTACCCCGCTGTGGACCCGCTGAGCTCCACGTCGCGAATCCTCGAGCCCGGCATCGTCGGCGCCGAGCACTTCCGCGTCGCCAACGAGGTCAAGCGCATCCTGCAGAAGTACAAGGAACTGCAGGACATCATCGCCATCCTCGGTATGGACGAGCTTCAGGAAGAGGACAAGGTTCTGGTCGGCCGCGCACGCCGTCTCCAGAAGTTCCTCGGCCAGAACTTCATCGTCGCCGAGAAGTTCACCGGTGAGCCCGGTTCGGTCGTATCGCTGACCGACACCATCGAGGCATTCGACAAGGTCACCAAGGGCGAGTACGACCACCTTCCCGAGCAGGCCTTCAACAGCTGCGGTGGTCTCGATGACGTCGAGGCAGCAGCCAAGAAGATGTCCGGAAAGTAGAAGACGTGGCATCTTCGGAGACGAACAGCATGAAAGTTTCACTCGTCGCGGTCGAGCAGAAGCTGTGGTCGGGCGATGCGACCCTGGTGAGTGCTCAAACCACCGAGGGTGAGATCGGCATCATGTTCGGTCACGAGCCGGTTCTGGGTCAGCTCGTCGAGGCTGGAACGGTATCCGTCACAACGACCGATGGTAAGAGAATCGTGGCCGCGGTCCATGGTGGGTTTCTCTCGGCCACAGGTTCAGAAGTTACCGTGCTCGCCGAGTCCGCAGATTTCGCGGAGGACATCGACGTCGAAGCCGCTCGCGCGGTGTTGGACGCAGGTGGCGACGACAAGGAAGCCCTCGCAATAGCGAAGGGCCGAATTCGCGCTTCCGAGCGGGCATAGGTTCTTCGGAAAGCCGCGACGGGGCCAGCGAGATGCATACCGGAGTGATTGTCCTTATCATTCTGGTAGTGCTGCTCGTCTGCCTCGTCGCGGCTTTTCTGTATCGACTGGTGATTCTTCGTCGCGGCGGTACCGCGGCAATCATGCGGACCGCGCCGGCGGCTGGTGGGAGCGGGTGGCGTCACGGAGTGATCCGCTACGGCGACAACTCACTTGTTTTTTTCAAATTGTCGAGCTTGCGCCCCGGTCCGGACCATCGGATCACCCGTCAGGGTGTCGATTTGGGTGAACGCCGTCGTCCGCGTAGCGACGAATTCGACATCATGACCGAGGACATCGCGATACTCGAACTCACCGATGGTGGGCGTGAATACGAGATCGCACTCGATCGCGGCGCGCTCACCGCGTTTCTGTCTTGGCTCGAATCGCGGCCGTCGGGTAGATCCAAACGCGGTCGCCCCGCAGCGTAAACGGTTTCCGCTACTCGGCCTCCGTCGAGCGAGAAGCGCCCGGTGTCCATTGCACGTCGCCGTCGGGGTTGGCGTACCTGCTCAGAATGAAGAGCAGATCCGAAAGCCGGTTGAGATACTTCGCCGGTAGATCACTGGTGTTCTCCGGGCTTGCCTCCACGGCGGCCCACGCAGCCCGCTCTGCGCGGCGAGAGACTGTTCGGGCAACGTGTAGTAGCGCCCCGAGTGCTGTACCTCCCGGAAGAATGAAGGAGGTCAGCGGCTCGAGTTCGTCGTTGAACTCGTCGCACCACTTTTCCAGGCGGTCGATGTAGGACTGGTCGATACGAAGTGGGGGATACTTCGGATCATCGACCACGGGTGTCGACAGATCGGCTCCGGCGTCGAACAGGTCGCTTTGGATCGTCCGGACAATTTCGATTATCCGTTCGGGCGGGTTGCCAAGGGCGAGTACCACTCCGAGGCTCGCGTTCGTCTCGTCGCAATCGGCATACGCAACGAGACGCGGATCGTTCTTCTTCACCCGGGAGAAGTCGCTGAGCCCGGTGGTTCCATCGTCTCCGGTACGTGTGTAGATACGAGTCAAGTGCACAGCCATGGCGCTACGGTACCGCTCGGGTGCACGTACGGGACCCTGGCTACGCTGTCGAACTGTGAGTGAACGCTTTTTGGTATCCGGTGGCAACCGGCTCGTCGGCGAAGTGTCGGTGGGCGGCGCGAAGAACAGCGTTCTCAAGCTGATGGCTGCGGCTTTGTTGGCCGAGGGCACCAGCACCATCACCAACTGCCCAGACATTCTCGACGTCCCGCTGATGGCCGAGGTGCTTCGCGGACTCGGTTGCGAGGTGGTACTCGACGGGTCGGTTGTGCACATCACCACTCCAGCCGAGCCCAAGCATCATGCTGACTTCCCCGCAGTGACGCAATTCCGCGCATCTGTTTGCGTGCTGGGTCCGCTCGTCGCGCGGTGCAAGCGCGCCGTGGTGGCACTTCCAGGCGGGGATGCGATCGGTTCACGTCCCCTCGACATGCACCAGTCCGGGCTCCGACTGCTCGGTGCCCGCAGCGAAATTCAGCACGGCTGCGTCGTCGCCGAGGCCGACGAACTGCGCGGCGCGAACATCCGGCTCGCGTTCCCGTCGGTGGGCGCAACGGAGAACATTTTGATGGCGGCGGTCCTCGCCAAGGGCGAGACGGTGATCGACAACGCAGCGCGCGAACCCGACATCGTCGATGTATGCAACATGCTCAATGAGATGGGTGCCCAGGTCAGCGGCGCTGGCACGTCGACGTTGACCATCAAGGGCGTCGAGTCTCTCGAGCCCACTACCCACCGTGTGATCGGCGACCGGATCGTCGCTGCGACCTGGGGGATAGCGGCGGCGATGACACGTGGCGACGTCCGTGTCCGGGGGATCAATCCGAAGCATCTGTCTCTGGTGCTCGACAAACTGCGTTCGGCAGGTTCGGAGGTGACATTGGAAGCGGATGGCTTTCGAGTCGTCCAACACGACCGGCCCACTGCCGTCAATTTCGCGACCCTTCCGTTTCCCGGCTTCCCGACGGATCTGCAGCCGATGGCGATCGGACTGGCATCGGTCGCGCACGGGACCTCGATGATCACGGAGAACGTCTTCGAAGCCAGATTCCGATTCGTCGAAGAAATGATTCGCTTGGGTGCAGATGCGCGCACGGACGGACACCACGCTGTGGTTCGCGGCGTCCCACAGCTGTCGAGTGCACCGGTCTGGTCCTCGGACATTCGCGCCGGTGCCGGTCTGGTCCTCGCCGGCCTGTGCGCCGACGGTGTAACCGAAGTGCACGACGTCTACCACATCGATAGGGGATACCCGCGATTCGTCGAGAACCTCACCGACCTGGGTGGGAGCATCGAGCGCGTCCAATAGCTTCATCCAGCGCGGTCGTGAGTTGATCCAGGCCGTAGAGGACGTGACCTTCAGGGACGAGGATGCATCGGTGGCTCCGCGGGGGTGCCGAAAGTGGCCTGGAAATTGACGCCGATTGGACCACGGCGATGGAACAGTTGCGCAGCAATAATGCAGTGATGAGCACCCAGCAAAACCCACTCTCGCCCACGTTGCGCACGACCATCGCGCGCGGTCGGGCGCGAGCCCGGACCGACAGAAAAGACCTCGCGGACGTTCTCGGCGCGGCGCGGGTCTGCCATCTAGGCGTCGTGGTCGACGGGACAGTGCGCGTGCTGCCGACGGTGTTCGGCTTCGACTTCAACGGCCCGGACCGCGGTGGGACGCTGTACCTGCACGGCTCGGTGGCCGCGCGCAGCCTCGTTGATGCTCCCGCGGCCGATGTTTGCGTCACCATGACTGTCGTCGACGGCCTGGTGCTTGCCCGGTCTGCCTTCAACCATTCGATGAACTACCGAAGTGCCGTGATTCTGGGCCGGCCCCGTTTGGTCAACGACGAGACCGAACGGCTGCGCGCACTCGACGCGATCGTCGATCACGTGGTGGAGGGACGGAGTGCGCACCTACGTCCCCATTCCAAGAAAGAACTGGCGGCGACGGTTGTGCTGGCTCTGCCGCTACACGAGGCGTCGGTCAAGGTAAGGGAGGGCGATCCCGTGGACGACGCGCGTGATGTCGAGGTCGGGGGAGTGTGGGCCGGAGTTGTGCCGTTGCAAGAACGCGCAGGGCCCGTGCGGTCCGCCGTTGATGTGGACCCAGCAGTTGCAGTGCCGGAGCACGTTCGGGCGATTGCCGGCGGCTGATGTTGACGGGTATGTCCGGCGTCACAGTCTGGATCGCCCCGCTTCGCAATCCGACTGTCCCTCGCTCGAGCCCGTGGCCACGGTAAACGTGCAAGCTATCGCGTGTGACCTGCAGATTTGCGTCGGGCGATCCCCTCGCGTAACTTTTCTCCAGTCAGAGCGACACGGACACCGACCAGGTCTTCACGGACATGGCAACGAGGTTGTACGGGGATCCTGATGAGCGTGTAGGACAGTCTTTCCCCCAAGAGTCGGGCCTTGTGTCCGAGACCAAGTTGGGTTAGGCTGGAACGGTTGCCCCAGACTCCCGGAGATAGTGTTTTTCGGGTTGTGTGGTGTGTGCGTGTTCTTTGAGAACTCAACAGTGTGTCGA